>NZ_MOEN01000028.1 GCF_001968985.1 Desulfurobacterium indicum
TTGCTTTACCACTTCCTTAACTAGGTCTGGTAAAATCTTCTGTAGTTCCATTTTTGCCTCCTGGGGTTGGTATTTGTGGGGTGTTCCCCAGGAGGTTATCCCATTTCTCAAGCTTACACAAAATATCGTACACTACCTTTAGAAACGGTATTCCAGTCTATTTTTATCTGTTTAATTGACTGTAAAGAAGGCACTTTATCTGATTTTATATCTATTCGTGCCGGAATTATGTAGTTGTTTGCAAGTAATTTCTGTGTGTCTTTTGAAAGCAGGAATTCTTCAAAGTTTTCCGCTGCTTTGATATTTTTACTTGTTTTTAAAATGGCTACGGGGCTTGGTATTAAGACGGTTCCATCTTTTGGATATATATAATCAATATTCATTCCTTTAGCTTTTTGTTGTCTCACCATATAATCAAGGGTAACACCAACAGCACTTTCTCCTTGAATCAGCGCATTTTTGACGGAGCCGTTGCTTTTAAGAACGATACCGCCGTTATCTTTAAGTTTTTGGAAGTATTTCCAGCCGTATATCTTTGAAATGCCGTAAACGAAAGCAACAGCAGAACCGGAGTAAAGAGGATTCGGAATTGCACACCAACCTCTGGCTTTGTTCCATGGAGAAGGTAACGAATTTTTATAGGTTGTTGAGGTTAATGTTTTAAATGTCTCCGGAGGATTCTGAATGATCTTTGTGTTGAATGCTATTACCGGTGCGATAAATCTTCCTGCGAAGAAGTAGCCGTCTTTATCTTTGAAGGCTATACTTTTTGCATTTTGAGGGATATACTTCAATAGAAGATGTTTGTTTTTGAGAAAAATCGTATTTCCTGGATCTGCAAGCCACACTACATCTGCGGTTATTTTGCCTGCTTCTATTTCGGCTTCTAATTTTGCCATTATTTTTGACGCACCACTTCTATAAACATTTACTGTTACTCCAGGATATTCCTTCTCGTAGTTTTTTGCTATCTTCAGTGCCAAGGTTTTAGGAAGAGATGTGTAGAAGTTTATGGTTCCTGATATTTGAGGTTTTTCTTGAGAGTTTTTTGTTTGACTGTTATTTCGTTTGAAGCATCCCGTTAATGTGATAATCGCAGCGGATAACATTAATATTTTTCTTTTCATTCCGTTGGTCATTTTAATCATAGCTCCTCCTTTGTGTACAAAGATTTGCAAATAAATATCTAAATTAAACGTTAGTAAACTGTTAATTTGTAAATTTGTAATTTGCAAATTTGACTGGGAGAGTTATCGGCGGGATGATGCTTTAAATTTTTTCAGGTGTGTTCCTCTTTATCTTGAGATTTTATTGTAGAATAATCACACTAACAACAGTCCTACGGAGGTTTAGAGATGATTCTCTCTTTTGGAGAAGTTCCGCAGAAACACGAGGTTATAAACATAGCTTATGCTTTCATTCAGCAGAAGGAGAAAAACTGGTTTAACGGTGAGCTTCCTATTGATCCTGTTATGAGAGTGGTTGCTATGCTTGAACAGCAGGCAGAAGATATAGGAGGAAACGGTGTGAAAAACATTACCATAAAGATTCTTGAAGGCGTTGATAATGACGGGGATAAGGTAATAAACGTTTGGGGTATGGGAACGATAATAAAGGTTGAAGAAGGCGGTAAAGAGATATCCTTTAACAGATAATCTCAATTTCAGGAGGAGAGTATGAAAATAGGAATTATCGGTGGTAGTGGACTTTATGACATTGAAGGACTTACTGATGTTAAAGAGATAACTCTTGATACTCCTTTTGGTAAACCTTCAGATGCCTACATTCACGGAAAGCTTGCTGGTAAAGATGTATATTTCCTTCCAAGACACGGAAGGGGTCACGTTTACCTTCCTTCAGAAGTTCCATACAGAGCAAACATTTACGGATTTAAAATGCTTGGTGTTGATGCCATCCTCTCTGTTAGTGCTGTTGGTTCAATGAAGGAAGAGATAAAGCCCGGTGATTTTGTAATTGTTACTCAATATTTTGACAGGACAAAGAACAGGCCTTCAACATTTTTCGGTAACGGTATTGTTGCCCATATTCCTTTTGATAAGCCTACCTGTGAGTGTTTAAACGAGCTTATCTATAAGGCCTGTCTTGATGAGGGTATTCCGGTTCACAGGGAAGGAACTTATATCTGTATAGAAGGTCCTCAGTTTTCAACAAAGGCAGAATCAAAGATTTATAGAAGCTGGGGCGTTGATGTAATCGGAATGACAAATATCCCTGAAGCAAAGCTCGCAAGGGAAGCGGAGATTCCTTATGCGGCTGTTGCTCTTGCGACAGATTACGATGTCTGGAAAGAGGGTGAAGAAGTTAACGTTGAAAAAGTCCTTGCCACCATGGCAAAAAACATTGAGAACGCCAAAAGAATGTTAAAGCGTGTTATAGAAGTTATTAAGCCTGAAGATATTGAGAATTCTTACGCTAAAACCGCTCTTGTTGGCGCTATTCAGACAAAGAAAGGATATATTTCTGAAGAGGTTATGAAAAGGCTGGAACTTCTGATAAAAGACAGAATCTGAATCTAAAATTAAAAGGGGGCTTTAAAGCCCCCTTTTTTTCTAATTATGGTTAAAACGTAACGTTAAGTTATCTTTCTACTTCACCTTTTATAAATCCATCAACCAACTCTTTAGCTTTCCAGTCAGGATACTGGATCGGCGGATGTTTCATCGTGTATGAGGAAATAGAATAGAGAGGACCGCCTATCTTTCTGTCAAGTCCGACCTTTGCACATCTTATAGCATCTATTGCAGAGCCTGCACTGTTTGGTGAGTCTTCAACGGATAGTTTTAGTTCTATATACATCGGGACGTCGCCAAAGAGTCTTCCTTCAAGCCGGATGTATGCGATTTTGTTGTCTTTGAGCCACGGAACGTAATCACTTGGTCCTATATGAATGTTATTATCAGGCATTGGATAAGGAATGAGTGAACGAACGGCTTCTGTTTTTGATATTTTCTTTGTTTTAAGTCTTTTTCTTTCAAGCATGTTTAAAAAGTCTGTGTTTCCGCCGAAATTAAGCTGGTATGTTTTGTCTATTGCAACGCCTCTGTCTGACATGAGTGTTGCAAGGACTCTGTGGGTAATTGTTGCACCTACCTGTGATTTGATGTCATCTCCAACAATCGGAAGGCCTTTTTCTTCGAACTTTTTAGCCCATTCGCTGTCTGATGCTATGAAAACAGGAATGCAGTTTACAAAGGCACATCCGGCATCAAGGGCACACTGAGCATAGTATCTTGTTGCATCTTCAGAGCCAACAGGTAAGTAATTGATAACAACCTCTGCTCCCGATTCTTTTAAAACCTTTGTTACATCAACAGGTTCTTTATCCGCAACTACAAATCTCTGGTCTTCAGGATATTCGTTCATGTGCTCTGCAAATCCGTCAAGGACGGGTCCCATCTGGACTTCAACATCCATTTCCGGAACATCGGGGTTGAAAACGGTTGTGCAGTTTGGCTTTTCAAAAATAGCTTTACTTACGTCTTTACCGACTTTTCTTTTATCAATGTCAAAAGCGGCTACAACTTCTATGTCCCATGGTCTGTAACCACCGATATCATAATGCATAAGTCCCGAGATCTCTTTTTCTGACTTTCCCTGATAGTAGTAAATTCCCTGAACCAGGGAACTTGCACAGTTTCCAACCCCGACTATGGCAACTTTTATTTTTCCTGACATTTAATTGCCTCCTTCCTTTTCTCTATACTTTTGTGCGAGCTCTTTAAACTGGCTAATTTTACCATTTATAGTTTCTGCTATCTTTTCCATCTCTTCCACTATTAAGGGAAAGTCGGCTGTAAGCTGCTCTACGATTTCTTTTATTACCTGTTCTCTCTCTTCTGTAAAGTAGTCTTTGCCTTTTAGGGCGTCTTCTATTAATGCCATTTCAAGGAGTCCAAGAACTTCAAGAAGAGGATTTAGGTTTTCTGTCTTGAATCGTTTTGATAAAAATTTTTCAACTTCTTCGTATCCACCGTCCGGCCTGAATTTTGACAGCTCAAGGTTGAGCCACAGATCAAACCCTCTATATGCAAGTGCTTTGATTCTCATGTCTCTTTCGTTCATCTATTAATCTCCGAGTTCCATAAGTTTTACTTTTGCGATAGCCGCTTCGTTTGTAGAAGGATATTTTGAAATCAATTCTTTAAGCAGCTGCTTTGCTTTTGTGGTATCTCCGAGCCCTTTATAGCAGAGTGCTTCTTTTAGAAGAGCTGCGGGAACTTTGTTGCCCTTTGGTGAAGGATAGTATTTTGAATAATTATCAACCACTTTTTTAAAGTAATTAAGAGCCGTTGCATAGTCGCCGTGGAAGTAGAAGATTTCACCTATCCAGTATAGAGAGTTATCTGCGAGAGGACTGTCCGGATACCTTTTTACCAGTGTTTCAAACAGTATTCTTGCCGTGTCGAGTTCTCCTGATTCCATGGCGTTGAAAGCTTTTTTATAAATATCCTCATCGGATACGTTGATAACTTCAGGCGTTTGGACTTCTGAATATGGTTGCTCCACGGTTGTAGGTTTTTCCTGGGCTTGTTGTGATGTTTGGTTTGCAGATTGCACTGCAGATTTTGCTGATACGGTTATTTCCTTTAGAATTTTCTGGGTTTGTTCTGAAGATTTTTTAAGTTCGTAAATGTCCTTTTCGTCTTCAACCAGTCTGTCTTCTACTCTTGCAACTCTTTCGTTTAGTGTTTTTATTTTGGCACTGTTCTGAAGGGTTTTTGCTTCTATTTCAGATACGCGTCTTTCTAACTCTTCGAGTTTCTTATCATATGCACTCTTCTGAGGTGCAGGTGTTGTGTTTACCGGTTGCGTTTGGACGCAACCTGCCAGTAGAAGAGGAAAAACAGCGGCTGCGATTAGCTTTTTCATCATTCCCTCCGGAAATTAAGATTTTTCCTTTCAAGTTCCTTTTCACATTCGTTGATAAGCTCCTGTATAAGTTCATCAACGTGATACATTCTGTTAACTTTTCCGACATTACTGCCGGAAAATACAAGTCCGTTCACAACATCACCGGCTGCTGATGCAAGTAGAGCGTCGGCTATACAGTATATAGATTCTGCCTTGGCACACGTTTTCAGGCAGTTGTAGTGACATCCGTGTGGGATCTTGCCTTCTTTTTCAAGCCTCTCCGTAAATGGGTTTCTAACAGCATGTGCCGGCATCCCGACCGGGCTTTTTATAAATATAGAATCTTCCGGTTTTGCATTAATTATATACTCTTTGAAATTTTGATCGGCATCACATTCATGCGTTGCTATAAATCTTGTTGCGATCTGAACGCCTTTTGCTCCCATTTCAAAGGCTTTTGCCATGTCTTTTCCGTCGAAAATGCCACCTGCTGCTATTACGGGAATTTTTTTAACAGCTTTTACAATGTCAGGAAGGATCTCCCAAAGTCCTTTATCTGTTCCGAGATGTCCTCCGGCTTCGACACTTTCAACAATTATTGCAGAAGCTCCGAGTCTTTCAGATAGAGCGGCGCCTTTTGGCGTTGACACGATTTCTATGAGGGGTATATCAAACGTTTTGCAGATTTTAAAAACATCTTTTCCGAATCCAGCCCCTTGAATTATAAAGTCTGCACCTGCATCGATAGCAGTCAATAGAAGCTCGCAAAAGTGTGTGAGAGCATACATTATGTTTACACCGATCAAGCCGTTTGGTGCAAGCTCTTTTGCTTTTTCAATCTCTTCTGCAAGCTCTGTTGCGTATAAGTAGGGTTTCATTCCCAATTCTTCAAGATTTTTGCCTTTGCATATCTTTTTAGGTTCTTTTGTTCTGTCTTTTTCCTGAAGCAGGACGGCTGATATAACGCCCATTCCACCTGCGTTTGCAACGGCAGCTGCGAGTCTGTGTAAAGATACTTTTGCTCCCATTCCACCTTGAATAATGGGGTATTTTGGTTTTAGTCCCGCTATAACAAGTTTTGGCAGTCTACTCATTTGAACTCCTTTTTAAAGTTTTTTTATCTTTTCAAGTTCGTCAGAACTTAAAACGCGGTAGCCATTTTTAATAAATAGGGCTGCTGCTACGCCTTTCCCTGCTTTTAGAGAGTCTGAGTTAAAATTATATATAGTTTTCACGCCGCACGAAGGACTTTTCTCTTTTAATATTACTGCTTTTATATCTTCTCTAAATGTGTTGACTATCTTTAATGTTTCCTGAGCACCTCTTATGAAGTTTTCTGTTACGTCATCCTTCTCTTCAATGGTTAAAACACGGCTTTTTCCTTCTAATACTGAAAAACCGTCTTCTCTTTCAATCTTTGCTGGTGGTCTTGGAGTAGGAAGTCCGCCAAGCTGTTCAGGGCATACCGGCAAGATGAAAAACCTGCCTTTAAGAAATTTTAATTCTTCCCAGGGAATACTCCGACCATCGTATCGACACTTTATTCCCATTAAACACATACTTATAACGATTATTTTATCCATCGCAGACGATTACCTGATGGTATGTTTTTTTGCTCAGCTCTTCTGCTGCTTCTTTTACGTCGTTTATTGTCAGTGATTCTATTGCTTCTATGTAGTTGCTGTCTTTTTCCGGTGTTCCCGTTAGGATTGCCCACCATCCGCTATACCAGGCTTTTCTAAGTCTTTTTTCGTGGTCGAGGAGGTATGTTCCTTTCAGATAATTTTTGGCTCTTTCCAGGTTTTGGGTGTTTATCAATGAAGGTAGATTTTGTATGAGGTTGTCTATTTCTTTTAATGCTTGTTCTTCCTTTTCAGGAGATGTTCCTATGTAAATAACAAACCTTCCAGGATTTTTAAGTGTCGGAAAGAAAGAGCCTGTTGAGTAGGCAAGTCCCTGCTTTTCTCTTAATTCCTGAAAAAGAATAGAGTTGAATCCATCGCCGACAACTGTGTTGAGAAGTTTGTATGAGACGTATTTTTTCCAGTTATTAACAGAAGGAGCTTCGTAACCTCTGATTATAAACGTTTGTGTTGATCCTTTTCTGCATAGGCTTATATTTTCACTTTTTTCTATTGGCGTTTTAAAGGAAAGGTTTTTGCTTTCTCCGCCTGTTATCGGTAGTGTTGAGAGAATCTTATCTACATTTTTCGGAATTTTTCCTGCTATGGAGATTATGAATCTACTTTCTCTAAAGAATTTTTCGTATCTCTCCTTTAGGTCCTTCAGTGTTATGGGCACCACTGTTTTCATGGTTCCTGTGGGGAGATTTTCGTAAGGTGTATTTTTGTATGTAAAGAGATTGAATTCTTCGTAACCAAAGGAGAATGCACTTTCCAACCTGGCTCTAATTGCTGCTAATGCTGTTTCTTTCTCTATTACAAAGTCTTCTTCTAAAAAAGCCGGTTTTTCTATTAGTTCGGATAATATATCTACAAATACAGGGAATCCGTTGGATGTTATCTGGAAAGATATAGTTGAAAAGTCTTTTCCCGTATCTGGAACTATTGCCGATCCGAAAGGTTCTGTTAAAAATGCTATCTCTTTTGTCGTTTTAGTTAGACTTCTCTTAAGTCCTACGTGAAGGGACAGGTTGGTTAGTCCTGCCAGTTTTCCGTCTGTTACGCTACCGTTTTCTGAAAATATAACGACAGAAGTTATGTCTAAGCTGTCTACCGGATTTATTATTGCTTCAACGTTTCCTGAAACTTTAAACCGTTCCATTAAAAGTCCTCCAGTGACGGAATTACCGGCAGAGAGTCGTAAGATGCCTTTTCTACCGTTACAATACGGCCGTCTATTTTTATTCTGTCTTCCGTAAACCACTTCACAGCTTGAGGATATATTTTGTGTTCCCATTTTAGGATTCTTTCGGCGAGAGATTCGGGAGTATCTTCTGGTTTTACCGGAACAACTGCTTGAATAATTATAGGGCCGGTGTCCACTCCTGTATCTACAAAGTGAACGGTTGCTCCCGAAAATTTTGCTCCATACTCTAAAACTTTTTTGTGGACACCAAGTCCAGGAAAGGCGGGAAGAAGCGAAGGGTGAATGTTCATTATTCTGTTTTTAAAGGCTTTTATAAGGGTTGGTGTAACTATTCTCATGTAACCGGCAAGACAGACAAGGGATATATCTTCCTGTTTTAGTATGGAAACGATTTTTCTGTCATAAGCATCTCTGTCAGGGAATTTTTTGAAAGGAAGGTAGCAGACGTTTATATTGAATTCCCTTGCAATGTCTGCAGCTTTTGCTGCTTCCCTGTCAGTTATAAGTATAGATATTTCAGCTTTAATCTTTCCGTCTTTTACTGCCTCTACCAGCTTCTTAAAGTTAGAACCTCTTCCGGAAGCAAGAACAGCTATCTTCATTTTATTTCAACCTTTTTATTGCCTTTTTCTATTTTTCCGATTACGAATGCTCTTTCTCCCTGTGCTTCTAATGTGGATACTGTTTTTTCAGTGTCTTCCGGTGAGACAATTATGCACATTCCTATGCCCATGTTGAACGTTTTGAACATTTCTTCTTCCGGAACGTTTCCTTTTTCCTGAATAAATCTAAATATTGGGGGAATTTCCCAGGTATTTTTATCTATTACAGCCTTTGTTCCGTTCGGGAGGATTCTTGCCAAGTTTCCCGGTATTCCTCCACCGGTTATGTGGGCAAGTCCTTTGACGTTTACTTTTGAGATAAGATGCAGTATCGGTTTTACGTAAATTTTTGTTGGAGTTAGTAAGATTTCGGCAACAGTTTTGCCAAGTTCATCTACCGTATTGTTTATGTTTAGTTTGAGAATGTCAAAGAAAAGTTTTCTCACAAGCGAATAGCCGTTGCTGTGGATTCCAGAAGATGCGACACCTATGACAATATCGCCGGGTTTTATCTTTTCACCGGTTATATATTTATCCATGTCAACAATTCCGACAACGAATCCCGCAAGGTCGTATTCACCTTCAGGGTAAAAATCGGGCATTTCGGCTGTTTCTCCGCCGATGAGTGCACAGCCGGCGATTTCACACCCTTTTGCTATACCTTTGACTACGTCTGCGGCGGTGTCAACTGATAGTTTGCCTGTTGCAAAGTAGTCAAGGAAAAAGAGCGGTTTTGCGCCAACGGTCAATATATCGTTAACGCACATTGCCACAAGGTCAATTCCGACAGTATCGTGAACGTTCGCCATCTGAGCGACTTTAAGTTTTGTTCCGACACCGTCTGTTCCGGAAACCAAAACAGGTTTTTTGTAACCTTCGGGAATAAGGTAACCTGCTCCGAATCCTCCGATTCCAGCGAGAACATTGCTGTCAAACGTTTTTTTTGCAAAAGGTTTTATCCTCTCAACAAGTGCGTCTCCGGCCTCAATATCAACGCCAGCATCTTTGTATGTAAGTTTCTTTTCATTCTTCATAGCTTATCTCCCCGTCAAAGAATATAGGAACTTCGTATGCAAAGTGTCTCTTGGTCCAGCCTTTTCCTTCACCAAGCTCCCTCTCTATGTGTTCTTCGTATCCTTTGACTTTGGAATCGAGGGCATCTGCATAATGGAGAGCTACTGCCTCGAGCGTTTTTGGTTTTTTTGGAGAGCCATATTCGTACTCTCCGTGGTGAGATAAAATGCAGTGAAGGAGTTTTATTTTCAGTTTTTTAGGGAATCCTTCTATTTCGTCTATCTTTTTGGAGATTAATTCGCTCCCCGTGAAAATGTGGCCTAAGAGTATTCCTTCGTCTGTTCTGTCAATTGCCATGTCTATGCTGTATTCATCTATTTTTCCTAAGTCATGAAGGATTGCGGCAGTTATAAGAAGGTCTCTGTCTATGCTTTTATATCTTTTTGCCACGACTTCACATATCTCAACAACACCCAGCGTGTGTTCCAAAAGGCCACCTATGGTTGCGTGATGGATAAATTTCCCGCCCGGTGTTTTTATGAATGCGGATGCTATTTCATCGTCGTAAAATATAAGTTCGAGCAGTTTTTTAAGGTAAGGATTTTGGATGGTTTCTATGATTTCAAGGAGTTTTGTAAACTGCTCGTCTATGTTAAATCTGCTGGACCGGATGAATTTTTCCCTTTTGAATTCATTTTTTTCCGCATGGCGCATTAGTCTTATCTTCGGCTGGACATTCCCCTGAAAGAGCTCAACGTAAGCTTTAATAAAAACGACGTCACCCTTTTTGAAAATTGTGAGGTCTGCATCTTTTGGGGGTTTCCACCAGAGAATTGGAAGGGTTCCTGTCCTATCAGAGACGATAAGTCTCAGATATGGTTCACCTGTTCGGTGTTTTTTGATCTCAACATTCTCTATTATGAAAAAGCCTTCAAATTCCTGCCCTGCGGGCATTTTATAAATATCTCTTATAAGTGCGTCCATCGTGCTCCTTACAGTTCTAAGTTTTAGGAAAAATTATAGACTTTGTATAAAATTGTAAACTTTTTTGAATGCTTTTACGATGTTGCTTTTCTTTTTTTGAAAACTGTTGTTGAAAGAATAGGAAGGAAAGAGAAGAAAGTTTTATTGTGAGGGGGGAATTCCCCCCTCTTAAATTTTTAAAAGATAAGTACTTTTAGGTGTGATTTTTGATGTATTCGATAGCATCGCCTACTGTTTGAATCTTTTCAGCGTCTTCGTCGGGAATTTCAATTCCAAACTCTTCTTCAAGAGCCATAACAAGCTCAACTGTGTCAAGAGAGTCTGCGCCGAGGTCTTCTACAAAAGAAGCATCTGGAGTTACTTCTTCAGGATCAACTCCAAGTCTATCGGCGATAAGTTCTTTCACCTTTTCTTCGATGTTTTCTGTCATGCCAACCTCCTTAAATAGTTGATAGTGGAAATTATATTCCTAACTTCAGAAAAGTCCACCATTGACGTGAATTGTGGTGCCTGTGATATATGATGCCATGTCGGAAACTAAAAAGAGAACGGTATCTGCAACTTCTGATGGTTCACCTTCTCTGCGCATCGGAATGGACTTTATAAGGGCCTCTTTTACTTTTTCTGGTATTTTCTGCGTCATATCTGTTGTTATGTATCCTGGCGCTACGGCGTTTACACGGATTCCCCGTGATGCAACCTCCTTTGCTAAGGATTTTGTAAATCCGACAAGTGCTGCTTTTGTAGATGAGTAGTTAACCTGTCCCGGGTTTCCTGTGAAACCGACGACGGAAGAGATGTTGACAATGGAGCCGGTTCTCTTTTTCATCATAATGGGAACTACCTGCCTTGTTACATTGTAGATGCCTGTAAGGTTTGTCTCTATTACCGCATCCCAATCTTCATCTTTCATTCTCATAAAGAGAGTGTCTCTTGTAATGCCTGCGTTGTTTATGAGAATGTCTATCTTCCTTTCTTTTTTTGCTATCTCTGCAACAACTTTTTTCACTTCTTCTCTGTCGCAGACATTCATCTTTACGCCGTTTACACCTATTTCTTCTGCTACCTGTTTTGTTTTCTCTTCGTTTGTCCCTGTGATGTAAACGGTTGCGCCTGCTTCTTTTAGAACTTCTGCTATTGCCCTTCCTATTCCTCTTGTTCCGCCTGTTACGAGGGCAACTTTACCGCTTAAATCAATGCTTTTTGCCATTAAAACCTCCCTGTTACTTTTGAAGAGTTACAAGTGAGTATCCGCCGTCTTCTCCTACCAGAACATCGTCTTCAATTCTTACGCCGCCAAGTTCAGGTATGTATATTCCCGGTTCTACCGTTACGACGCAGTTTTTCTTTAAAATTTCATTGGAGCGCAGACTTAACGTTGGTGCTTCATGAATTTCAACGCCTATTCCGTGTCCTGTTCCGTGGATAAAGTGGTCGCCATATCCCTTTTTAGATATAAAATTCCTTACTATTTTATCAACTTCCCGACAGGGCATGCCCGATTTTGCCGCCTCCATCCCTTTTAATTGAGCTTCAAGGACTGTATCGTAAATCTTTTTAAGTTCGTAAGAAACATTTCCTATCAGGAATGTTCTCGTTATGTCTGAGAGATATCCACCGAAAATCGAACCAAAATCGACAATAACGACGTCTCCGTCTTTTATCTCTTTCTGAGAGGTTTTCCAGTGGGGGATGGATGAACCTTTTCCCGATGCGACTATCGTTTCAAACGACTCTTCGCTGCCGTAGTAGAACATTCTGTTTACCAACTCTTTTCTGAATTGGTATTCTGTTATTCCCGGTTTTAAAAGGTGAAGGACGTCTTTTAATGACTGTTCGGCGATAGCTACTGCGCGGGTTATGGCATAGATTTCCTCTTCCGTTTTTACCACACGAAACTCTTTTAAAAAACCGTTGACTGTGGTGGTTTCAAAGTGTTTTTCTATTTCGCTAAACTGTTTTAACGTTACTCTTTCTCCGTCAACTATTACCTTCTTGTTTCCGAAAATTTCTTTCAGATGTTCAAAACTTTTCCATTCTAAAACCGTGAATTTTTTTATCTTTTTCTGCGCCGCTTCAAGGTATCGTTTGTCGGTAAATAAAAATCCGTCACTGTCCGATGTAATGACAACTACACCGAATGATGACGGAAACTTTGTCAGGTAGAAACGTTCTTTTTCGTCTATCGTCAGAAATATGTCTCCGTGTTTTTCAATCTTTTTTGCTATCTTTTCAATCATCGGTTCTCCGCTTAAAGGATATATCTTGTAAGGTCTTCGTCTTCTATGATGTTCCCAAGCTTTTCTCTCACGTATTCTCTGTTTATTATGACTTTCTGACCTTTCATATCCGGTGCATTGAATGAGATGTCTTCAAGGAGTCTTTCAAGGACGGTGTGGAGTCTCCTTGCACCGATGTTTTCAGCTTTTGTGTTTGCCTCTTCTGCCATTCTGGCTATTTCTTCGATGCCGTCTTCTGTGAATTCTATTTCAACACCTTCCGTTTTAAGGAGTTCTGTGTATTGTTTTGTCAGTGCGTTTTTCGGTTCGGTGAGAATTTTTATGAAGTCTTCTTTTGTGAGAGGTTTTAGTTCTACCCTTATCGGAAATCTTCCCTGAAGTTCCGGTAAAAGGTCAGAAGGTTTCGCTATATGGAAAGCACCGGCCGCTATGAATAGTATGTGGTCTGTCTTTATCAGACCATACTTTGTCGGCACTTTTGACCCTTCTACTATCGGCAGCAGGTCTCTCTGGACACCTTCCCTTGAAACGTCCGGGCCTTTTCCGCTTCCCTTTGCGGCTACCTTGTCTATTTCGTCTATGAAAACGATACCGTGATTTTCAACGCGATTTATTGCCTCTTTAATTACTTCGTCCATATCTATCAGTTTTTGTGCTTCTTCCTGTTCAAGATATCTGAGGGCTTCTTTCACCTTCATCTTTCTTATCTTTTTAGGTTTTGGAAATAGAGAAGAGAGTAAGTCCTGAATGTTCCCTGCGTCACCTCCCATTCCGGGGCCTATGCCTATTACGCCTATGTTCGCAGGTGTTTCAACGGTTACCGGTATCTCCACTTCTTCTTCGTCAAGTTTTCCCTCTTTTAAAAGTGTTAGGTATCTTTTCCTCTCTTTTTTAATCTCTCTTGCTAATGGTTCTTCTTTTTTCTTTGACTGGGAAGGCAGAAAAACGTCAAACAGACTTTCAATTGACTGCGGTTTTTGAGGCTCTTCCGGTATCAGGTAGTCAAGGAGTCTTTCATAAGCGAGTTCCCTTGCCTTTACCTTCACTTCTTCTATCTTTTCCTCTTTTACCATGTTAACTGCTATTTCAACGAGGTCTCTTATCATTGATTCTACGTCCCGTCCGACGTAGCCAACTTCTGTAAATTTTGTGGCTTCCACTTTCACGAACGGTGCATTTACGAGCTTTGCCAGTCTCCTTGCTATTTCCGTTTTACCAACACCTGTAGGCCCTATCATTATGATGTTTTTCGGGGCAACTTCTTCTTTCATCTCTTCGGGGAGTTTTTGTCTTCTCCACCTGTTCCTCAGGGCAATTGCAACCGCTTTCTTGGCTTCCTGCTGTCCTACAATATACTTATCTAACTCTTCAACTATCTGTTTTGGTGTCAGGAACTCTTCCTCGTTTCCCTTCTTTCTAAAAATATTCTTAAACATTTTGCCTCCTTGTCTGGTATAGAACCTTAATTATTTTATCACTGATAGTATGCTCCTTTCTTGTTTGTTGCAATGTTTGTTATTATTAAACCACTTTCTGCTTGTGAGGTGACTGATGGAGGCTACAGGATTTATAACGGGTGTTTTAAAAGGTTTAAAGATAGATCATGTTCTTTCTCTTCCTTGTGATAGGGTTAAAACGCTCCTTGCAAAGCTTGATGACATTTACGGTGAAAGACACATCCACCTTTCAAGGGAAGAAGAGGGGCTGGGTATAGCTGCAGGGCTTTTCGCCGGCGGTAAGCGTTATGCTCTTTTTATTCAATCTTCTGGTGTGGGGAATATTTTTGGCGCTCTTATGACGTTGATTAAGACATACAGAATCCCCCTTCCCATTTTTGTTTCTCACAGGGGTATTTATAAAGAAAAAATCCTCCCTCAGGTTTTGATGGGCGAGGTTACGGAAGATCTTTTTAAAGCCTGCGGTGTTCCCGTTGTGAAGGTTTATGATAAAAGCGCTCTGCCTATCATTCCGAAGGCTGTAGAAGAAGCTTTTAGAAAAAGGGAGCCGATAGCTATTCTCCTTTCTCCTATCCTTTTTGAAGGTGAAGAATATGAAAATCCGGTATTTGGGAAGGAGAGAGAAAAGATTGTTTCTGTTAAGGTTGAAAAAGATATTAAAAATCCCGATATGAGAAGGTTTGAGGCGGTGGCGGAACTTTTCTCTTTCCTGAAGGAAAAGGGAGATAAAGATACGGTTCTTTTTGCAAATATCGGTTTTCCCGCAAGGGAGGTTTACCATCTGAAAAAGTTTTTCAGCATTGGAAATCCTGTTTTTTACATGCTTGGGAGTCTCGGTCTTGTTTCTTCAATAGCTCTTGGCTATTCCGTTGCAACCGGGAAATCTGTCGTATCCATAGACGGTGATGGTTCCCTTTTAATGAACACGGGAACTCTTGCAACGTGCAGCAATTATGCGCCGCAAAACTTTAGAATTTTCTGCGTTGATAACGGAACGTGGGGAAGCACCGGTGACCAGGAGAACTTTAACTTTTCAAAAGTTGATGTTGAGGTTGTTGCAAAGGGGATGGGTTTTAAAAACACCTCTTCGGTATGGAAAAGGCACGGTTTAAAGGAGAAGCTTGAGTGGTTTTTTACATCCGATAAACCGTTTCTTCAGGTTGTTGTTAACCCCGGAAACGAAAAGGTCGGTACAATTCCTCTTTCACCGGAAGAGATTTTAAGAGAGGTTAAGGTTGATTCTTAATACTGAAGCCTTAAAAAACTGCACAATTTGTCCCAGGAACTGCGGCGTAGATAGGAAAAAGGAAAAAGGCTTTTGCAAAACGGGAATTAAACTAAAAGTTGCCTCTGCTTTTGCCCACTTCGGTGAAGAACCTGTTTTAACAGGTATCTACGGTTCCGGGACTATATTCTTTTCGGGCTGCAACCTTGGATGTGTTTTCTGTCAGAATTACGAGATTTCACACTTTTGCGAAGGAGAAGAGATAACCGTTGAAGAACTTGCAGAAATCATGCTGACCCTTCAGGCAAACAGGTGTCACAACATAAACCTTGTTACGCCGACCCATCAGATTCCTCTTATAGTTTCTGCGATTTTAAAGGCAAAAGAAAATGGACTTTCTGTTCCTATAGTTTACAACTGCGGAGGTTATGAGAAGGTTGAAACTTTAAAAAAATTAGAGGGTATTGTTGACATCTACATGCCAGATATTAAAACCTTTAACAGGGATTTTGCGGCCAAATATCTGAAAACGCCGGACTATCCGGAAGTTGTAAAAAGTGCGGTTTTAGAAATGTTTCGTCAGGTTGGAAATCTTGAAATCAGTAGTGACAGGACAGCTAAAAGGGGCGTTTTAATAAGGCACCTTGTCATGCCGGGATACACTGACGACAGTATAGAAATTCTTAACTGGATAAGGGATACGATGGGGAAGGATGCTTACGTAAACGTGATGGATCAGTACTTTCCCTCTTATAGGGCATCTGAATTTCCCGAAATAGCGCGGAGGATAACAGAAGAAGAATTCTTAACCGTTTACCACCACGCAAAAAAACTCGGATTGAGGCTTGCCGTTGAGTAAGTTGGAGATAAAAAGAGAAGTCATCCTTGCCCCTATGGCAGGATACACCCATTCGGCATTCAGAAGACTCTGCAGGTGGCTCGGTGCCGATAGAGTCTATTCGGAACTCATGAACGCCACCGGTATCGTTTTTAAAGGGATAGAAAAAGAGCTTGCTTATTTTACCGGGGAAGAGCGGCCGATTCATTTGCAGCTTTACGGGAGAAATCCTGAAGAGATAGCAAAAGCAGCCGTTAAAGTGGTAGAGGAGTATAAGCCCGACGCCATAGACATAAACTTTGGTTGTTCCGTTAAAAAGGTTTTAAAAGCAAAATCTGCAGGATACCTTCTTCAGTTTCCCGAAATCATGGGAGATATAGTAAGAGAAACCGTTAATACCATTAAACCTTACGGTGTTCCGGTTACCGCCAAAATCAGGCTTGGCTTTCATGAAGATAACCTTGAAAAGATAGCCGAAAATCTGATAGAAGCAGGTGTTTCCCTCATTGCACTTCACCCGAGACTTGCAAAGGAGCTTTTCACGGGGAAGGCACGGTGGGAAAGGATAAGAGACCTTAAAAAAATTTCGCCTATTCCCGTTGTCGGCAGTGGCGATGTCTGGACATGGAAAGATATGGAGAGAATGTTTGAAGAGACCGGCTGCAACGGTGTCATGGCAGGCAGAGGCGCCATTTCAAATCCGTGGATATTTAAAGAATTTAAAGAGAAAAGAGATTACAAAGCAACATTTGGAGAAAGAATAGAATTTCTTTTAGAAGAGTTAAAATTGATGTGGGAATTTATGGAAAAAGAAAGAGCCTGTAAAGAAATAAAAATGGAAGCTGTCCAGCTTTTCAAGGGCATTCGCGGAAAAGCAAAGCTAAATGAAAAGGTAATGAGAAGTAAAAGTTGTAAAGAATTGGTGGAAAGGTTAGAGGAATTAAGGCTGAAGGTTCATGAATAATAACCTTTAAAGTGTATATAATTTTGATATAATGCTATCAATTAATTATTGAATGCTGGAAGAGTAAAGATGACTAATGACCTTACATTTTTCACAAATGAAGAGGGGCGTTGTTTAATAGATAGATTTAAAACTTTGTTTAATGACACTAAAGAGTTAGATATTATAGTTGGGTATTTCTATCTTTCCGGGCTATATCAATTAGAAAAAGAGCTTGAAAAGGTTGACAAAATCAGAATTATAGTTGGGATGCAGACCGGAAGAGAAATTATTGACCTTGTAGAAAAAGCAAGAAATGTAGATGAGTCAAAAAATAAATATCTTGAAAAAATTTCTGAGGAACTTTCATCTGGAAATTATGAGGACACTTTAGATAAAGAAAGAGCAATAAGGAAGTTTATAAGCTGGATTAGTAATGGTAAGCTTGAAATAAAGTATTATCCTCACTCACCGCTTCATGCAAAACTTTATATTTTTAGAAGCAGAAGCGGAATAGATTTAGGACGAGTTATAACTGGTTCTTCAAACTTTACGCTTTCAGGACTTAAAGATAATCTTGAATTTAACGTTGAACTTAAAAATCGTGGAGACGTGGAATTTGCGATAGAGAGATTTGATAGTCTTTGGGAAAATTGCATAGATATATCTGATGAAATAGTAGAGACTATTCAGAAGAAAACATGGTTGAATGATGAAATAAGTCCTTATGAGCTTTACCTGAAATTCCTTTACGAGTTTCTTAAAGATTATCTTGATTATGATAAGCAGGATTTCAATTTGCCAGAAGGATTTAAAAAGCTTAAATACCAGCTTGAGGCTGTTGCTGATGCCGAGGCAAAATTGAAAGAACACGGAGGCGTTTTCCTCTCTGATGTTGTTGGTCTTGGCAAAACATTCATTACAGCAATGTTATTGGCAAAACTACAGAAAAAAGTTCTTGTCTTTTCGCCTCCTCACCTTGTTGAGTACTGGGAAGATGTTTTAAGAGATTTTGGTGTTCGTGCAAAGATTGTGTCTTCTGGCCTTTTAAGAAACATTGATCCTAAAGAGTTTACAGATTATGGAGTGGTAGTTGTTGACGAAGCTCACAGATTCAGGAACGAAAATACTCAAAGTTATGAGAATTTGCACATGATATGTAAAGGAAAAAAAGTAATACTGGTAACAGCAACACCTTATAACAACAAACCTTCCGATATAAAAAACCAGCTGTTGTTGTTTCAGGATCGTTACTGTTCTACAATTCCAGGAGTTACAAATTTAGAAGATTTCTTCAGTCGTCTTGAAAATGAAATAAAAAAAGTAAACAGAAAGAAAAATCCTGAAAAATACAAAGAGGTTCTCAAAAATTGTGGAGAGCTAATAAGAACAAAAATTCTTCAATATGTAATGGTCAGAAGAACAAGGAAAGAAGTAGAAAAATTCTTCAAAGACGATTTAAAAGCACAAAATGTCTCTTTTCCCAAAGTAGAACAACCTGAAAGAATATACTACGTTTTAGATGACAAATTAGATAACCTTTATAATAAGACAATAGAAACAATAGCTAACCTTTCATATGCCAGATATAGGCCAGCTCTATATCTTAAAACAAAGTTAAAAGAAAATGATCCAGAATTTATTTCTCAGAAGAACCTTGCAGGGCTTATGAAAACCCTCCTTCTAAAAAGACTTGAAAGCAGCTTTGAAGCTTTTAGAAATACTCTAAGTAAATTTTTATCCTCTCATGAACAGTTCATAAAAATGTTTGAAGAACATGGAAAGCTTTATATAAGTAAGGAAATTGATGTTTATCAGTTGTTAAATGAAGACAATATTGATGAATTACTAAAATTTGTTGAAGAAGAAAGAGTAAAGGAGTATAACGCTAACGACTTATTACCCGAATTTTATGAAAATCTTAAAAACGATACTGAAACAATAAAAAGTCTGCTTGAAGAATGGCATAATGTAAAAGAAGATCCAAAATTAACTAAATTTGTAAAACTTTTAGAACAGGACTCAACTCTTAGTAAAGCGAAAAAATTGCTCGTTTTTACTGAATTTTCCGATACAGCAGATTATTTAGAAAAAAACTTAAAGAAAAATTTGGAGATTGTGTTTTAGTCTATTCTTCCAAATCACCAAATTCCATTAGAAAAGAAATTATAAAGAACTTTGATCCTAATGCTAAAGGGAAAAAAGATGATATAAGAATTCTAATTACTACTGATGTGCTGGCAGAAGGCATTAACCTTCACCGCTCAAATGTAATCGTGAATTATGACATACCATGGAATCCAACAAAAGTATTACAACGTGTAGGAAGGATAAACAGGGTAGGTTCATCCTTTGATAGAATACATATCTATAACTTTTTTCCCGTTGGTGTAACAGAAAAAGAGCTCGGCCTTGAAGCAGCTGCTGTGGCGAAGTTGCAGGCTTTCCATCAGGCTCTTGGTGAGGATGCCAAATATTTGACAGAAGACGAAGAAGTCAATGCACACGGCCTTTTTAACAGAATAAATGAAATAGAAGAAAATGGGGACGGAGAGGAGAAATCATTTATAAAATATGTAAACTTACTAAGGGAGTTACGTGACAGTAAACCAGAAGTTTTTGAAAGGATAAAGAAACTTCCGAAAAAATCTCGTTCAGGTAGAAACTTCAGAAGAAAAATGCTTGTAACACTGTTTAAAAAAGGTTGTGTCAATAATTTTGTGTAAACCATTAGGAGTACCTCCTGGAGAACATATCCTGAAGTTCTTCCTTAGCCTCA
>NZ_MOEN01000029.1 GCF_001968985.1 Desulfurobacterium indicum
GAGGCTAAGGAAGAACTTCAGGATATGTTCTCCAGGAGGTACTCCTAATGGTTTACACAAAATTATTGACACAACCCCTATTCCTGTTTCTATTGGTGATCTGTCGGAAAAAATAGGAGATCTTGTCCAGCTAAACAATGTTACTGTGGAATTGGTGGATACATCTTCGTTTGTTGTTTCAGATGGAACAAACAGTGTGGAAGTTTATTGCGGCAAGGCAGGTTTTAATCCATCCTCTCTCATATCTATCGGAGATACTGTAGATGTTACAGGTATTGTAGGGAAGTATAAAGATACTGTTGAATTATGGCCAAGAAGCACTTCTGATATAGTTAAAAAATAAAACAGGGCACGGGAGGGATAAATTCCCTCCCTTTTTTATTCAATTTCTATGTCTGTGTCACCAGAACCGGCTTTGATGATGAGGAGAGAGCCTGTATCAAGAACTTTTTCTAATTTTCCAGGACCAGAATACATGTCTTCAAGTTTCATAAATAGTTCATAGGCATTTGGTGTGTTTTTTATATACACAACATAAGTTGTTGCAGATTTTCCTGAAGCTAAACGTTTAATCGGTCTCCTTGAAAGTTTCCTGAATATCCTGTAAATGTTTCTGTCAACGTCTCTAAATTGATTTTCTGAGGAGAAAACTACAACTTTGAAAGGTTTTCCTTTTCTTGTTTCTTTGATCCACGCCTTTCTTATTTGGAGTGTAATTTTGTCTGCGAGATCGTTTGTCGCTTCCTGAACAACTGCTTCAGGCGATGTTACATTTCTTTCTGGTGAAAAGCCTGTTGAAGCACCAAGGAGCTTTCCTGTAGCTGTTTCGTAGGCTTTTGCCTCGGCTGATGCTTTAAGGAATGTTCTTCCGTATTTGTTTACTTTCCACACAGATGTTTTTACTTTTACGAAAATGTCACTTCCAGCTTGCATTGCTTCCATGTAGTATGGATCAGTTTTTCCTTCAAGAGCTGCAACAGTTTTAATTATCTTGTCAATCTTTTCGTTTCCTTCCGGCACGTAAACTTCGTAGTCTCTATCCTGAAGGTATTCTTCAATTACCGTTACCGCGAATTTTGAAAACTCATCTTTTGATGCTGGAAGGACGGCAATAAACGGTAGTCCAACTTCTTCTGAAATATCCTCAGTTGATTCTAATACACCCTCATCAAGGAGCTTTTGCTTTAGGGCTTCAACATCTACTTTGAACAGAAAAGACATCACAATGTAAGGACCTTCCTTCCTTTTTGACTTTGGTTCGCTTTCCCATCTTATATAATTTTGAGGGTTTCTTAAAATTTCTCCCAGTATAGCTTTTGCCTTTCTTCTCTCTTTTGATGTCTGTAGTAGTGGTCTATCACCACTAAAGAGAACAAACCATATGGCTGCTTTTCTGGCGTCGTTTCTTGCCTGATTTACCGTGCAGCCTTTTCCCGTGGCTAAGATGATATATTCTGCAGTACTTGAAGACTCAACAAATTGTGCTTCTCTTGAGAGAGGTTCAACGGTGTTTGGTATACGGCAGAGCTGTTTCCCTTTTGATGCACATGATGTTGATAGTAGCAAACCAACTAACAGTAAGGTTACTTTTTTCTTCATTGTGACCCCCAAAAACATTCAAATAATTTGAAGTTTTCTTCTATTTCTTCAGGAATATTGTCTTTAATGTAAACTTTGTTCCCTTTTATGGATACGCTTTTTCCTGGAGGAAGCACAAATTCTCGGGTATAGAATAGAAATTCCTCCTGAACTTTTTTCTTGTATTTTTTAAATTCTTCCATAGTTCTGTTCTGATATTGTTCAAACTCTTTTTGAAAATCGCTAAATTCTTTAAGAGTTTTTAATCTATATACTTTAAATTCTTTTTCAGGTGATCTTATAGATAGAGAACCTTTTTTGAGGAAAATGTTTGCATTTTGCTTGTCCACAGTTACGGCAAACATAGTACCTTTTACACCTATTATAGAAACTGGTGTTTTAACTGTTATGCCTGATGTTTGGCCATATTTTTTTATTTTGTACAGAATTGTTCCATTTTCCTGATAGATAGTTTTGCTATTTTCTATAAATAGGATGCTTTTTTCCAGCAGTACAATGTGCGTTTTTTCTGGAAGGATCACAAAAGCTTTTGATCTTCTATAGGTTTTTATTCGTGAGTTTACAGGAATCTCTTCAGGTGTTGTTCTAACTATTTCTCCCCTCAGGTTGTCGTCAGTAAGAATTTTGACACGGCCTTCTTTTTTAATTATTCTGCCGGCATAAAGGCCGGCAGAAACGTTTGTAGGTATGAAAATTAGCAAAAACAGGATATAGAACAATCTTTTCATTTTGCTCTCCTACAAGATGGTGGTTCAGAATAAAGCTTTGAAAGACTGCCCACGATGCCGAAGTGGTAGGAGGCACCGATAAAGAAGTTCATACCACCTTCAGTTTGAGCAGTTCCGGTGTACTGGATTCCCCATATATCTGTGTATGTTGTATCGGAAGATATATTGGCGGGATAGCCTATTTCACCGTTTATTTCGAAGTTTGCAGTCAAATTGTAAACAACGCCTATATGGGGTGTTAATGTAACTGCTCCTATAGTTAGCTTGTCTCCTGCTGTTCCGGTAAATTGGAGGTATCTGTATGACAGGTCTATTCCGGGGGTAACTGCAAACCCTGTTGTTCCAAGGTATATTCTTTTATAAATACCGAGACCGCCTTCGATATAACTGTCAGGCGATATTGTTGCACCTAAAGCGGGAATGTTGATGTCGTCGCCGCCAGATCCACCGCCGGCGAATAGTTTAAGCCACCATTCTGAGAGTGTTTTAGAGTTTCTAATGTAACCAAGATCTGCATCGATGGTTACTCTAAATGTGTTCCAGTCACCGCCGCCATCTGCGGTGTAACCTGCTACCTCTGTTACAGTAAAGGGTGTTGTACCAAATTGAATTCCGAAGAGAACGCCACTCCAGGGATGCTCTCTCAGTAGATCGTACTCTTCTACTTTGCCTCTTATAAGAGCGAATTTCGTCTTGTTTGTTGAATTAATTTCGCAGTTGTATGCTACCTCTCTTGCCTTGCCAAATCCTTTATAAACTTTCTTACCGTTCTCAAATTCATATATGTCAAACGGTGCGTCTATTCTTATAGTTTCTGCTACTCCAATTTTAGCTTTAAATGTTTTATCTTCCACCTCTTCTGCAGGTGTGAATATTGCGAAGTCATCATCTTCTTTTAGTTTCATTCCGGTGTTTATTGCGGCGGCTTTGACTGTAGTAAAGAGTACTTTGTTAAAGAGGTCCTGGTAGAAGGCTTGATTGTATATTGGCGCCTTTAGAGGTTTACTTTCAATGGTTGCACCTGAGTCTCCCTTGATCTCTTTGTAAAAGGTAAATTTCCCTTTATCGCCGTCAAATTTATATACGAGAAGGATTGGTTTAGCCTGTAAAGAGATTTTTGCGTTGTAGGGTGCTGCAAGTTTTTCAAGGCCTTGAGATATATTAAGAGAAAAGGCTCCTTCTATAGTTGGGATGTATGTTGCAAAAGCGAATCCTGAGTTCATTAGTTTTTCCGCCACTTCTGCAGTTAGGCCGAGTTCTTTAGCCTTTTGCGTTATAAAGGTTGCCTTTTCTTGTTCGGGAAGTTCCCTGTATCTTTGATCTAACGTGATTTCCATCAGTTTTTTCATTATTGGTGCGATATTGCCGTTTAGGTACCTTTCAACTTTTGATCTGTATTCGTTTAAACCGATTCCTTGTGGAATAGATGGTTGCGGAAGTTGAGCGTTTAGCGTGGCTTCGCCCGTTTTTGTCATTAAGATAACTTGGTCTGGAAGGATATTAAGCTTATCGAATCGTTGTGTAATTACATATTTATAGAATATTCTTGTTAACTCTTCGATTTGAGCATCTGTTATGGGATAGGTATAGACCGTGTTTCCCGTCGCGGATCTTATAATGCTTGTTATTACATCGGCGGCTCCCTTTTTAGTGTTGTCTATTACGGGCAGCCTAACGAACGTTTTTTGGAACTCGAGTTCACCAATGCTGACAGCGGTTTTTCTTTCGTATTTTTTCTGTGTTATATCGGAAGTTAGAGTAGTAGTGTTTTCTACTGCGAATACGTTTCCTGTTAGGGCGAGACAGATAGTGAGTGCAAAGAGTGCTTTTTTCATTTTTCCCCTCTTCCTAATTGCTCTGGATTTATGTTGTTCAGCAGACTGTTTAAAACGGCTTTTGTTAATTTTTCTAACTTTGACTTAAGTATGGAGTTCGCCGTTTCATCGGTTGTGAAGAAAGGTTTTATTTTCCCGTTTTTACTTATAATAGGTTGACCGTTAGCATAGAAAGTGGCTATTACTTCTAATTTGTGTTTTGTGTATCCCTTTACCTTGGAAGAGTAGTCTTTGACCGTGATGGTTAACTTATTTTCAGATTGGTTTTGAATGTTAAATCCACTATCTATCAGTGCTTTTTTTGCTATGTCTGTTACGAAAGGCATGTTTGCTTCTATAGCTACCGGGATGAATCCTTCAACCTTTTTAGGAAGTTCTATGGAGATATTTTTTATTTCCCCTCGGCCTATATAGATTTTCTTTCTTACAGTTTTGTAACCCTTCGATTTGATAGTTATGAAATACTCTTTTTCCGGTTCAAGAAAGATAATTTCTCCGGGTGAGTATTCCTTTTTCCCTATGACTATTACTGCGTTGGCTGGTATGGTGTTAACGTTAAGTCTTCCAAAGTTTAGAAGCTTGTCTATGTATTTTAGTTTTTTCATTGCAAAATTAATGGTATTTTTGTCATTTGCCGATTCTGCAAGAGATAGAAGAATAAAGGCTTGATCTTGTAATTTCCGCAATTCATCTTTTGAAAGGTGCAACATGTCCCTTTTCAGTGTGGATCTTAAGTAGGCGATAGTCTCCTTTAATCCTTCTTCCGTTATTATGGCACACACTTTGTAGCCTTCTTTCGTTCTTCCTAAGTCCTGAAATCTGAGTCCTTTAAGGATTGTCCTTGTTCCAATTACAGTTTGTGAGAAGTATTCGCGGGATATTTTGCCTTTGCTGAGGCTTTTTTGTGCAATTTCAAGGGCACTGACGTTTGAAAGTATGTCCTGTGATAGTCTTTTAACGGCGGTGCTTCTTGCGTCTCTTTGATCTTTTCCGTAGGCACACTCTTTTAGAACGATTTTTCCCGATTTGTACTGAGGAACGGTTTCAATTTCTTCTTCAAGAGAGGCTGGTTTTTCTTTACGAATAGTTTTTGGTGTTTTTTCGGATGTCGGTGATTTTTCAGGTTGGAATTCGTTTTCAAGTTCTTCAAATGCCTTTTCTGATTTTGATTGTATTGCTTGAATTTCAGCGTTCTGAAGTGTTGTGGTCTGGGAAGCAGGTTGTGAAGAGGCACAAGAGAAGAAAATAACAGGAAAACTCAGTGTTGAGATTAGTATTTTTAGTTTCATTATCTCCTCCCCTAAGGTTTTTTTAATTCGGCTATGCCTGCAAAAACGGTTCCAGAAGGTGAAAAATAGATGCCTATGAGTTCGCCTTTAACAACTTCTGTCGTATTTTCTTTTGTAAATAGAGAAATCCATCTGGCGTTATTTAATCTTACGGTTACCCTTTCAGTGTCTATCTCCACGCCTTTTGATTTTGCCATCTGTATTAGAGCGTTTTCTATAGCTTTTTTAATTTGAGCTTTTATACCAAAGATATTTTCGCCTGCAGAACCGATGTATATGTATCCTTTACTTTTGAGACAGAAAGGATCTATTAGCCAGCAAGGTTTCCCGTTTATGGTGGGATAGGGTTTTTTCTTTATATTTGGTGTAATGACATACACGAAAAGGCGTCCTTTTTTATCGACAAACATTGAACGTACGAGAAAGTTAATCTTAGGATGATCTGTTGCTTTGAAAGAGAAGTCTTTTATTGAAAGTTTATATGCACCAAGGGGCGTTCGGATACTTTTCCTGATTTCGGTTCCATTGACAGAGATGCCGTACATTAGTGCAAGTTTTTCAACAGCGTCTCGGACAGCGTAAAGGTATTCATCAAAAAAGTTGCTGGATATATTTGAAATTCCAACTGCTCCGGCATAACCTTCTATCTCGTAATTACAGAGCCATTTAGGTTTGCATTTTTGAAGACTTGGATTTTTACAGTCTTTGTAGTATTTAAAAGGTGGAGTCGGTTTTTTTAGTCCCGCAAAGGCAGCATATATTTCACCTGCTACAAATCTATCGTTTTTGTATTTGTAGGTTAGAAATGTAACTTTTTTGTTTTTTAATTTAACTGGTTTTTTATTTTTGAGTGATTTAATTGCAGTTTTACAGTTAATGTTGAGAGTTGTGCATAAACTTTGTAGAGCTCTTTTTTTAGCAAGTTGGAAAGCCTTTTTCTCTGTTATACATGGGTTTGAAAATCCAACGGAACCAGGAAAATGAGGCCTCCCCGGTTCGAAGAACCAAGGAGGCGTAACTTTAACTACTTTTTTATTGCCGCATCCGTATGATAGCAACGTTAGTCCTATTGTTATCAGGAGAGCCGCTTTTCGCATTAGTATCCTTTAATCTCTTTCTCAAGTTCCTGCTGAGCTTTGTATGCTTTAAATTCCTGGTACAGAATGTCTTCGTCTCTTGGTGACATCTCCATCTTTTGCGCCATTTTTTTGATCATATTCTTGACTACAGCTGGTTGAAGAGCTACTACAGAACATACAACATATCTACCGTCATCCGCACGGAACGTTTTTGTGTTTATCGGTCTGCTTCCTCTAAGGTATTGCTTGGCAACCTGCTTGGCGACTTCCTCAAAGGTGCTTCCCATATATCTCTTTTTACCGGCAACGGTTCTGCTCTTGTACCTTTTAACCATTGTCATAACTTTTACTTCAAGAATTCTTGCAAGTTCACTTCTTGCATCGGCAACAGCTTCTTCTCTTGCTATTTGAGCTTCTTCGAGATCATTGGCAAATACACACTTACACGCAGCTACACCACCTTCCATGTTTGCATACTTGTTACAAAAATCATCCCATGGTGTGCTTACAACGGCTGTTGTTTTTGGTGCAGGTTTTTTACCACAACCGCCAGCCATTACGGCTGCGCCTATAAGAGTTGCTACTAAGAGTTTTTTTACTTTCATCCTTTCCTCCCCTAAGGTTTTTTAGAAGTGTTTGTAAAATTTGATTCTGTTATAAACTTTTTTCACATAATTTCTCGTTTCTTTCATTGGAGCGCGTGTTACTAAAGTTTCGTAAACTTCTTCGGGTGTCATTGAATTTATCTTTTTTCTTGCTAAATATAGTTTGGTTGTGCCGGTAAAAGCCCTGGCTACACCTCCCGGACCTCCATTGTATGCGGCAATTGTGCAGAGTAATCTGCTTTCAGGGTTTTTGATGCCGGAGAAGTATTTGTAGTACAACAGGTAAAGGTAACCTGTTCCTATATTGATGTTGTTTTTCTTGTTAAAAAGGTATGAAGGTGTTAGCAACAGTGGTTTTCCAAATAGATTTTTTGTTACATCTTTTCCAGCTGTTTGGGGTACTATTTGCATTAAACCATATGCAGGAATGTATGAAACTGCCATTGGATTAAAGCTACTTTCTGTATGGATAATTGCGAATATCAATGGATATTCTACGTTATACTTTTGGGAGATTGCAGTAACAAGAGGTTTGTATTCTTTTGCTTTTATGTAAAGTTTGCTTTTCGGAAATTTAAAAATTAAGGAATATTTAACTCCCCCTTTTTCTCTTGATTTTGTTATTTTTGCCTTTTTAATAATTCTCTCAGCAGTTTCCACGGCCTCTTTATGTGTTATATTTTTTTTCCTGTTAGTACATCTCCGATAATACTTTCGTTATTTAGTCGGTTTACGGCGATAGCTCCCGATGTTGCCAATCTTAGTCTTTTGTCTGTATTTTTTAAAACGGGATTTTTTATGAAAGCTTCTTTTGTTTTTTCTGTTATTAAATTGGCGAGGTTTTTAATTAAAGCTTTTTTGTAGTTTTTAGGTTTAATTACTTCTACTTTTATGGTTCCGTTATTAAAATCTACCATTTTCCTCGATTTGTAATCTTTACTATATTCTACAAATACTTTTTCTGAAGGTACTATAGGGTTTTTCCATTCTTTTTCTATCTGCTTTTTATATGCTTCAAATTCTTCTTCCATTATTTTCTTATATGCTTCAAACTCTTCATTTATTGTCTTTTTATACTTTTTGAAACCTTGGTTATAGTTTTGGAATTCTCTATAATTGTTTTGGTAGTAAGAATTAAAATCCTCTGAATGTAAAATGGACGGATTAAAGAGAATGCATAGACTTATTATGGGTATCAAAATAGTCTTTTTCTTCAAGTTATCCTCCTGAAATTTTGAACCCCCTTATATTTCTAATTATATTCCTATTTTCTAATTATAGCAAGCACATACTGTTTTTTTAGTTTATTTTAAAGTCTCTTTATGTATTTGTAGATATACGATGAAAATTGATTTATATAAGCCTTTTTGTCAAATATTTTTACAATTATGGCTCTCAAATTATGAATTATAGATATTGAAAACATATAATATTGCATGACAAACTGTCATTATAGTCTATACTGATATAACTAAAAAAATAAAATCACTCTATTTAATATTGAATTTTAATGCTTCATATTGTGACTGTTGTTTGAGAAATAAAGTATTTCAATGCTTTCCATTGTTATTTCTTTACGTAAATTTTTCCTTCTCCCTTTTCTGTTATTTCTCCGATTTTGTAAAAAAGTGTATTCTTTTCTTTGAATACGTTTTCTATTTCAGATGTTTTATTTTGTGGGACGGAAATTAAAAGTCCTCCGGATGTCTGAGGGTCAAATAACAGAAGCTGTAGTTCTTCTTTGATGTTATTGTCAAATATTACGTTACTTCCAACGTAGTCAATATTTTCGTAAGTTGCGGCCGGGAAAAGCCCCATTTCTGCAAACTCTATTGATTGAGGAAGGAATTCAAAAGAATTTATGTTTATAGTAACGTTTACTTTTGAGTATTTCACCATTTCATATAGATGACCTAAAAGCCCAAATCCTGTTATATCTGTACAGGCATTGACGCCTATCTCTTTCATAACTTCTGCAGCGTCTTTGTTAAGTGTTGTCATGATTTTTGAAGCTTCTTCTACTGTTTTTTCATCAGCCATGTCAGCTTTTATAGCCGTTGTTATGACTCCTATTCCTAAAGGTTTTGTGTAATAGAGAATATCACCGGGTTTTGCGGTAGAGTTTCTAATAATTTTTTCAGGATGAACTATGCCTGTTACGGCAAGTCCGTATTTTGTTTCAAGATCGTCAACTGTGTGACCGCCTATGAGAGAAACGCCAGCCTCTTTTAGTTTATCAGCACCGCCCTGAAGGATTTTAGGCAAGTAGGATTCGGGAACATTGCATGAGGCGAACATCATCAGATTTATGGCAGTAATGGGAGTGCCCCCCATGGCGTATATATCTGACAGAGCGTTTGCAACGGCTATCTGACCGTATATGTACGGGTCATCAACGACAGGCGTTATGAAGTCAGCAGTTTGAATCAACGCAGTGGTCTCGTTTAACAAATAGACACCTGCGTCCTCTGCCGTTTCAAGCCCTATCAGGACGTTTTTATCCTTATATAAGCTGAGGTTTTTTAAAACCTTTTCAAGCCCGACCGGGCTTAACTTTGCACCTCAGCCAGAAGCTCTTACCGTTGTTGTCAACTTAAATTTGTCTGCCATCTTTGCTCCGTCAGTTTTTGTGGAAATTTGGTTAAATTTTAGCGTTTTTTATAATTTTTTGACAATCATAACAATAAGCCTTCCCGCCGAATAAATTTTTGTGATTCCAGCAGTAGGTTGCTTCTTTTTCGGAAATGCCTTTTTGCATCTGGCACAGAGATATTTTTCTTTTGTCCTTTCTTGATTCCAAAATAGGATAACCAGTCAATTTTAATGGGTTTATGTAGAATGAGGATTTTTTTACCAAAATTTATAAGTTGTTCGTAGGATGCAAATTTGCCGATTGTGGAAAAAGTGCCGGTGATAGATTTTATATTGCTTTCTTCTTCAATGAATTTCATTATCATATCTGCTTTTATTATATTACTTGTGTTAAATTTTGAAGGTCTTTTTACTATTGTATTAGGGGATACCATATTTACATTCATTTAAGAATCTGGCTTTATTCGAATAAATTTGCGAGGGTACATGTCTTTATTGGTTAATATCTTGTCTAAAAGATGGATATGCCTTTTATTTTGTTCTATAGGAGATGGGATTCCGATTTTGCTATTTTTGTATTTCAGTGTGAATTCGCTATAATCATTTATTTCCATATACTGAGCATAGAAATTTTTAGTTTCTATAGCATACATATCGTAAAGTCTATTGATTAAAAGATGATCTATTTGTGCGATTTGACCTTTGAATTCTATTCTTAAATCATGAATGACAACCCAATTTTTTGAATCCTTTAAATAATAATCTATGTAGTACGCTGCTGTTTTTTTCTCCTTGAATTCCTTTTTGGATGTTGTTGATCATAATATTTATAAGTGTTTTTTGACTTTGTGAAAGTTTGTATGATTTTAATATACTGTTTAGTTCTTCTATTGCTTCAGTATTCGGTTGCCATTTTTTTAATAACATCTTTACTCCCTGTGGTAAGGTGTTCCTTTTATAATTTGAAATCCACGGTATATTTGTTCAAGTAGGACAATTCTTGCGATGTCATGCTGAAGCGTTAGTTTTGATAGGGATAGTAACGTGTCGGATTCTTTTTTGACATTTTCTGAGAGGCCGTCAGCACCTCCGATTACAAAAGAAATGTGCCGAGACTTTTGTAACAGTTTTGCAAACTCTTTTGAGGTTAGTTCCTTTCCCCTTTCGTCAAGGGCTATGGTAAAACCTTTTGTTTTTGAAAGCAACAGCTTTCCTTCGTCTTCTTTTGTTTTCTGTTTCTTGACTTCCACAATTTCGATGTCTGTTAGTTTTTTCAGTCTATTGATGTAGTGTTCTTGAGCTTCTTTTAAATGGGGTGCTATCTTTCCAACGGCAATAACTTTTATCATTTTAAAAGCTCTACCGGTTCTATGCGTGGTGCATCTATCCATAGATTTTCAAGTCCATATAGTTCTCTTGTTTCAGGGCGGAATATGTGGATTATTATGTCGCCGTAGTCTATGAGTATCCAGTTACCGAGATCGTAACCTTCTACACTTAGGGGAATAGTTCCTTTTTCTTTTAGTCTTTTTGTTATTTCGTCTGCAATGGTTCTTCCGTGTATATCAGAAGATGATGAGATAATGAGAAAGAAATCGGCAAGGGCGCTTAATTTTCTAAGGTCAAGTATTACAGGCTCTTCAGCTTTTTTGTCAGAAGCTGCTTGAAGTGCTGTTTTAAGTTTTTCAATTGTAGCCAAGTTTACCTCCAAAAAGTTTTTAATTTCATTTTATTATAACAGGTTGTATTGGTATGAAAATGCCGCCGTAAAAGGCGGCATACTGCATTTACTTTTTCTTTTTGATGTATTCGTTGAAAGTTTTGACGGCACACAAATTACCGCACATACTGCATGTTTCTTCATCTTTCTTTGGTGCCCTTCTGTTTCTGTATTCTCTTGCCTTTTCGGGGTCAAGTGCAAGTTCAAATTGTCTTTCCCAGTCAAGGGCATCTCTGGCTTTTGCCATTTCTATATCCCATTCCATTGCACCTGGAACGCCTTTAACAATGTCTGCGGCATGTCCTGCAATTTTTGATGCTATAAGTCCTTCTTTAACATCATTAACATCAGGCAGTGCTAAGTGTTCAGCCGGCGTTACGTAACAGAGGAAGTCAGCTCCTGCTTTTGCGGCTATTGCACCTCCGATTGCTGCCGTTATGTGATCATATCCCGGTGCTATGTCTGTTACGATGGGGCCCAGTACGTAAAACGGTGCACCATGGCATAGCCGCTTTTGAAGTATGATGTTTGTCTCTATCTGATTGAGCGGCACGTGTCCTGGTCCTTCTACCATCACCTGTACGTCTGCTTTTCTTGCTCTATCAACTAATTCACCTAAGGTTATCAATTCTTCTATCTGACATCTATCTGTTGCGTCTGCGAGACATCCCGGCCGCATACCGTCGCCTAAAGATAGTGTTACATCGTACTTTTTGGCTATTTCAAGGAGGCGGTCGTAGTGTTCAAACAGTGGATTTTCTTTTTCGTTGTAAACCATCCATTCGGCAATAAGAGCACCTCCCCTTGAAACGATGTTCATCAGTCTACCTTCTTTTTTGAGCCGCTCCAGTGAAGATAGTGTCACGCCACAATGAACGGTAATAAAGTCAACACCGTCTTTGCAGTGTCTCTCTATAACGTTGAATAGTTCGTTAACGGTCATTTTCCCCATAAAGCCGTGCTTTTCTGTTGCTTCGACAACTGCCTGATATATGGGGACGGTTCCAACCATTACAGGTGAGTGCTCTACAATAATTTTTCTCGTCTTTTCTATCTGGGTTCCTGTTGAGAGGTCCATTACGGCGTCGGTGCCATACTTTATTGAAACTTCTAATTTCTTCAGCTCAAGTTCTATATCTTCAACGTCGGCTGAGGTTCCTAAGTTAACGTTGACTTTTGTTTTCAGCCCTTTTCCTATGCCTTTTGGCGTAAAGTTATCCCTGCTTCTGTGATAGATGTTTGCAGGAATAACAATGGTTCCATCAATTAACCCTTTGACTATATATTCAATGTCTCTTTTTTCTTCTTCTGCGACCTTTTTTACTTCTGCAGGGATTTCTCCTTTTTTAACAAGTTCAACAAGAGTAGCCATTACACCTCCAGTTAAGATTTAAGCTTTTGAGCTATTTCCATTGCTATCTTTTTCCCGGACATGAGCATACCTCCAAAAACGGGGCCCATTCTGTGAGAACCGCAGGTTGCATTTGCTGCCATACCGCTCACATAGATGCCCGGGAATACTTCCCTGCTGTTTTTGACAGTATCTTCTTCACCTACAGAAGCCCAGAGCGGTTTTTCACCGACCACGCATCCTGTTTCTGTATCAAGTCTTATCCCGGCCTTTTTTTGCAATGTAGAAACAATTGTTGCGTCATGTCCTGTAGCGTCTATGACATAATTTGATGTAACAACTAATGGGTCAACCATCAGTCCTGTCATATCAACGGTGCTCCAATTTATAACGAGGCCGCAAACTCTATACTGACCATTTACTTTTTTGAGCACAACATCTTCTGCTGTTACACCATTGAATATTTTTGCTCCGGCTTTCATCGCTTTTGATGCTATTGTTGTTACTGCTTCAACGGCGTCAGCAGTGTAGTATCCTTCGTCGTATTTCCTGTATGAAACGCTGAATTCATCGAGTATTTCTCTTCCCATTTCCTGGACAACTATTTCGTTGAAGAACATAGCGCCGGCCCACATTCCGCCACCGATGGAGAGTTTCCTTTCAAAAAGAGATACTTTAAGTCCTTCCTTTGCAAGGTAGTATGCGGCCACAAGACCTGAAGGTCCACCGCCTACAATTGCAACGTCAACTTCAAGGTTTGAGAGAAGCTTTTCGGTGAATCTCTCAATGATTGCTTTTGAAATTTTTACCTCACTGAGGTTTTCCATTCTATTCCTCCCGGTGTTAAGTTTGTCTTAAAATAAAAAAGCCGCTAACTTTTAAAAGTTAGCGGCTAAAATCCTGACGCAGAGTTAGGAATTTTAGCCGCTCCCTACGCCGGCATTACCCGGATCAGGTTCAAAGGGTTGTCCGGTTTTCCGGACTCTCAGGGACTATCGTCCCACCCCTGCGGCTTCAACTTTTAAATTTATTAAAGTTTTTTTACTTTTCAATCTCACCTGCAGGAAGGAATTTCTATAAGTCCTAAATTTCCATCTTTTCTTTTATAAAGAACTGCCGCTTTTCTTGTAGAAGCGTCACAGAATACAACAAATTCTCTGTTAGAACTGAGGAGTTTTACTGCTGCATCTTCAACGGTTATAGGCTTATAAAGTTCCGGTTCGACTTCAATAATTCTTATAGGTTTTTCTACTGTCTCTTCTTCTATCAGGGAGAATTCTTTGATGCCTTCTTTGTTGTTTCTTCTTGCTTTCTGGACTTTTTCTTTCAATCTCCTGAGCTGTTTTTCGGCTGCATCAACAACTTCATCTATTGATGTGTATAAATCATCAGTCTCTTTTTTGATTCTGATTGTATGATCAAAAATGTTGTATATTACTATTTCAACAGAGGCTCTGTATTTTTCCTTTGAAACGATTACATCAGCAAATACTTCTTTTTTCCCGCCTCCAAGATATTTTTCAAGACGGCTGAATTTTTCCTCAATAATGGACTTTAAAGCATCTGTAAGCTCCAAGTCTTTTCCGATGAGGTTTAGCTTGAGAGTTGCCATCATACCCCGTCCTCCTTTTTCTTTGGTCTTATATTTAAAGTAACGCCAAAACTTAAGTTTGGGAAGAGAGGTATTGTGAAAAAAGTTTTTCTCCTGTTTTCCGGTGGTCTTGACAGCATCATTGCCGCAAGATTGCTGAAACTTAGAGGATTTGAAGTTGAGGCTGTTCACTTTAAAACACCCTTTTTTGGAAAAGAAGAGGGTGAATTAAAAGAGCTTGCCGATAGAATAGGTGTTGAACTTAAGGTTTTTGACATTACAGATGAGTTTTTACCCATTTTAAAAAATCCGCCTCACGGCTACGGAAAGAACGCCAATCCCTGTATTGATTGTAAGGCTTTAATGCTCAAGAAGTTAAAAGAGATTGCGGGCGGTGGGATAATTGCAACAGGTGAAGTTGTAGGTCAGCGTCCAATGTCACAGAGAGCTCAAGCTCTGCGACTTATAGAGAAAATAGCGGGACTTGAAGGACGGGTTCTTAGGCCTCTTTCTGGAAAGCTTTTACCACCTACGGTTTATGAAGAAAATGGATTTATAAAGAGAGATTGGCTTTTAAATCTTCAAGGGCGTTCAAGGAAAAGGTATCCTGAGATTGTAAAGTCTCTTGGGATAGATGCTGATTTGCCTACACCTGCAGGTGGATGTCTTTTAACTCAACCTGCTTTTGCAAAAAAGGTAAAAGATTTAATTAAGCATGGCCATCTTACGAAAGAAGACATTGTACTTTTAAAAATAGGCAGACATTTTAGACTTTTTGATGGTAAACTTGTTGTCGGAAGAAACAGAGAGGAGAACCTTTTTCTTAAAAATTTTGCGAAAGGTGAGGATATTCTATTTTACACGGTTGACGTTCCAGGTCCTGCTGCTATTTTAAGACACTCTTTTTCGCCTGAAGATGTTGAACTTGCTTCAAGAATAGTGGCAGGATATTCTGACGGCAAAAACAGAGACGCTGTTCTTGTTGCGGTTGAAAGGAATGGAAAAAGGGAAGAAATTAAAATTGAACCCCTGTTAAATTTTGATTCTTACAGGGTAACCTGATAGGGGAGGTGAGGATGCCACTTTTTGAGAAGGTTTTATACTCTACGGACTTTTCTCCTCTTGCGGAGTATGCTTTTCATTATGTTAAGAGGCTCAAAAGTGCAGGAATGAGAGAAGTTGTAATCGTTCATGTTGTTAATGAACTTTCCGTTGAGCTTCCCGAGGGATTGGACGTTATGCAGGAAAGGGAAGCTATGGATGTTCTTTCCAGGGCAGATAGAGAGTATCTTTTAAATGTTATTGAGAGAGCTGAAGCTTTAGAGAAGGAGCTTAAAAATGATGGAATTTCTGTTAAACTAAAAATAATAGCTTCTTCTAATGCTGCAGGGCAGATAGTAAAGGTAGCAGAAGAGGAAAAAGTAAACATAATTGTTATTGGTGCTCACGGTAAGGGACTTTTAGCACAACTTATTCTTGGTAGTGTTTCTCATGATGTAGTTAGAAAAGCAAAGTGTCCTGTTTTACTTGTTAAAAAGAGAGATTAAGTAATAAGCTTTTTAATGTGGTGAGGTGAAGATGCCAGTGTTCACTAAGGTTCTTTATGCAACTGATTTTTCGCCGCTTGCAGAGTATGCTCTAAAATTTGTGAAGAAGCTTAAAAGTGCCGGGACAGAAGAAGTAGTAATCGTTCATGTTGTTGATTCAAGAACGACGGCACTTCCTGATGGTGCGGATCTGATAGAGAAAAAAACGGAGCTTGCGTTTGAACTTCCTGAAAATGAAGCAAAGCACCTTTACGAATTGATAGAAAGAACGATGGCTATAAAGAGAGACCTGGAGAAAGAGGGATTTAAAACAAAACTTTGTTTGAAGGCTGCGTCAGATGTTTCAAAAACTGTTCTTGAAATTGCCGAGAAAGAGAGAGTGGATGTTATTACTCTTGGTGCTCACGGCAAAAGTCTTTTAGCTCAACTTATTTTAGGAAGTGTTTCTCTTGAAATAGTTAGAAAGGCTAAATGTCCTGTTTTACTTGTAAAAAAAAGAGATTGATTTAGCTTTCACTATTTTTAAAATTTGGGATAATGTGTTAAATGAATCTACTTTTAAGGGAAGAGTATGAAAAGAACGCTGGTTACTGGGGGAGCGGGATTTATAGGCTCTCATCTTGTAGAGGCTTTAGTTAAAGAGAGTAGAGAAGTTTTAGTTTTTGACGACTTTTCTACTGGAAAAATTGAAAATATTCCAGACAGCAAGCTTGTTCACGTTGTTAAAGGGAATATTTCTGATAGGTTTCAGGTGGAAAACTTGTTTAAAAAATACCAATTTGATACGGTTTTTCACTTAGCAGCCATTGCATCTGTTGTAAAAAGTGTTGAAAATCCAGAAGAGACTCATAAAACGAATTTTGACGGTACATTGTATCTTTTACAGGAATCTGTTAAATGTGGTGTTATAAGGTTTATTTTTGCTTCTTCAGCTGCCGTTTATGGAGATCTTCCGAAACTTCCTAAAAAAGAGACAGATCCGGTTAAACCTTTAACGCCTTATGCCGTTGACAAGTACGCTTCTGAAAGATATGTAATTAACGCTTATGAGCTTTACGGACTTAAAACCACCGCTTTAAGGTTTTTCAACGTGTTCGGTCCCCGTCAGGACCCTGCATCTCCCTATTCTGGTGTAATATCCATTTTTGTTGACAGGGTTATACGTAATTTAAAAGGGGAAAATGTTGCCATAACAGTTTACGGTGATGGGAGGCAGACAAGGGATTTTGTGTATGTAAAAGATGTTGTAAAAGCTCTTCTCCTTGTGGAGAGATGTCATGAAGCAGTCGGGAGAGTTTTTAATGTAGGTACGGGGAAAGCTACCTCTTTACTTGACCTTCTTGATTATCTGGCAAAGATTGCCGGGAAACTTCCGCCGATTCACTTTGAACCACCGCGGAAAGGTGATATAAAACACTCTCTTGCCGATATATCGGAGTTAAAAAAAATCGGTTTTTCACCGTCGTTTACCGCTCAAGAAGGATTGAAACTGCTTTTTGAGTGGGAGATGGAAAAGTAGCTGATGGGGGAATGGGTACAACTGGAACGCTGGTGATTACGCTAAAAATTCGCCTTTTCAAAAGAAATGAGCTCGGGAATTGATTGAAAAACTTTCTCTGAAGGGAAATGAGCTGGTACTTGATATCGGTTGCGGGGATGGAAAAATAACTTTTGAAATTGCACGGCGCGTTCCAGACGGGTATGTTGTCGGGATAGACAGTTCGGAGGAAATGATAAAGCTTGCTTCTAAAATGTTTTCACCTTCAAAATATCCAAATCTCTCTTTTAGGTTTTTAGACATTCAGGAAATGGATTTCTCTGGAGAGTTTGACGTTATATTTTCAAACGCGGCACTTCACTGGATTATAGACTGAGATGGTCCCCTATTTTTGCACCACCATTTTAGCATCTTTAGTTAATACCTCCTTTCCGTAATAAATCTCATCCGGCGTCTTATAACCGAGTGCCTGATGCAAGGTAGTGTACGATATTTTGTGTAAGCTTGAGAAATGGGATAACCTCCTGGGGAACACCCCACAAATACCAACCCCAGGAGGCAAAAATGGAACTACAGAAGATTTTACCAGACCTAGTTAAGGAAGTGGTAAAGCAAACCTTAGAGTCAATCATGACGGCTGAAAGAGAAGTGTTTCTTAAAGAACATGGAGGAACAAAGAACGGCTTTTACGTTAGAAACTTAGATACTGTTATCGGTAAGCTTGAAAATCTGAGAATTCCAAGAGATAGAGAGGGAAAATTCAGAACAAAGTTGATAGAACCTTATAGAAGAAGAGATATCAATCTTGAAGACTTAATACTTGGGATGTTTGCCTCTGGTATGAGTGCAAGAGCAGTAGCCCAGGCTCTTGAAAGCGTGTTTGAACTTAAATACTCACCCTCAACCATAAGCAAAATATCGCAGGTAACCTTAGAGGAAATA
>NZ_MOEN01000030.1 GCF_001968985.1 Desulfurobacterium indicum
TGAGGCTAAGGAAGAACTTCAGGATATGTTCTCCAGGAGGTACTCCTAATGGTTTACACAAAATTATTGACACAACCAAGTTCCTTTAATATTGATGAAAATAAATATGACGATTATTGCTATGTTAATTTTATTGTTAGAAAAAAATAGAATTCCTTTTCTCAGAAGGTGAATTTTATAAACTTGGAATAGCTTGAAATTTAATTAAATTATTTTTTGGCGTGAGATCTTTTTGAAATATTTTTCCTTTTTTTCTGTTCTCTATGTTCTACAAATATATCAAAATCGGGAAACTCCTTTGCAACTGCTTCTGCAAGAATTTCTGCAATTGCCACTGAACGGTGCTGTCCTCCGGTACATCCGAAGGCAAAGGTAAGGTAGCTTTTCCCTTCTCTATAGTAGTGGGGAATTGTGAAAAATATTAAATCTTTTAATTTTTCTATTAGCGAAAGTGTTTCGGGAAATTTCAGAATAAATTTTTTCACTTCTTTATCCATGCCTGTTTTTGCTCTTAGTTCGGGAACAAAGTGGGGATTTGGAAGAAATCTTACGTCAAAAACGTTGTCTGCTTCCTGAGGTATGCCGTATTTAAAGCCAAAAGATAAAAATGTTATTTTGAACGTTCCCTTTCCGCCAGCTATAAGGTCTTTTATAAGCTGCTTGAGTTCGTGAGGCGTCATGTGTGAAGTGTCTAAAATTTTGGTTGCTTCTTCTTCAACCGGTTTTAAATACTCTATTTCTTCTTCTATTAACTCTTGTAGGCTTTTTTCTGATTCATATCTCTGTAATGGATGTGGTCTTCTTGTTTCGCTGAAACGTTTTATAAGTGTTTTTTCATCGGCTTTAAAGAACCAGACTTCTACTTCCGGAAATTCCTTTTTGAGCCTTTGAAGCATTCCGCCTGCAAGCTCTCGGAATTTCGGATTTCTTATATCAAGAACAAGAGCAGCTCTGTGAATTTCAGGATTTTCGTTTATAAGGTGGAAAAGGTTTGGGATAAGGTCAGGGGGAATATTATCTATGCAATAAAATTCAAGGTCTTCAAGATATTTAGCAGCTGTGGACTTTCCGCCTCCAGAAAGTCCAGTTATTATGATTATCTTTTTGGTTTCTTTCATCTTTTAACCTTTAAAATTTTAACACTATTAGCATAGAATTGAGGTATAGTTAGTATATCATTTTTATATCCTATGTCAGCTGGCGTAATTAGTCCTTTAAAGACAGGAACTGCTGTTTTTCCTATTAGCTGATAGATAATTCCGTTTTTAAAGTCTGAGAAAAGAACGTTTCCTTTTTTGGTAACGACTATTCCATCAAGATTTCCGTTTATTTTGCATAATTTTTCAATTTTTCCGTCTTTTATGGCTAAAACTTTTCCTGTATTCCATGTAACGCAGAGTAGAGTTTTTCCTTTGAATATCAGTCCGTTAGGCCCTTCAAGAAGTGGGGATTTAACCAGAATTTCCGGTTGTAAAGTTGAAAGAGGAATTTTAAAAATTGTGTTTGTTTGTGTGTCTGATACGAATAGATCTTTTCCGTCTGTTGTTATGTCGTTTAAAAATCTAGAGTTTTCTATGAGAATTACTTTTTCTATTTTTCCCGTTTGTGGGTCTATTTCCAACACTCTGTCTATATCTGTTACAAACAGTTTTCCATTTGCAAATGTTATTCCTTTAGGTGCATTTAATCCTTTTGTAAGAATTTTATTAAAACTTCCATCGAGATTGAGAACCGCGATGAAGCCGTCTCCGTCTTTGCTTGATGGGGGAAGATTTCCGATGTTAGAAACGTATATTTTTCCATTGTAAATCTGGGCACTTTCAGGTGTTTTTAACGTTGCTGCCGGAGATACAGATGTTAAGAGAAGGAAAATAACCATTAAAAGCTTTTTCATCTTTAACCCCAGTGAAGTTTTTCTCTCAATGTTTGATAGTAGGATTTGTCAGGATCTCTCAGGATGAGTAGATCGTAAGGAGATTTGGTTATGTCAAGTCTGTCACCTTTTCTTAGTTCTATGCCTTCCTGACCGTCAAATATAACCATTACCGTTTCGCTTGTTGTTTTAAGCTGTGCGGTGAGAACAATACTTCCGTCTATTACAAGAGGCCTCATTGTGAGCGTGTGGGGACATATAGGTGTTATAAGCATTGCGCTTAAAGTAGGAAATATTATTGGACCTCCTGCTGATAATGAGTAAGCTGTTGAACCGGTCGGTGTGGCAACTATGAGACCGTCTCCTCTGAAAGTGCTGACAAACTTCCCGTTTGCTCTTAGTTCAACCTCTATTATTCTTGCCAGAGTATCTCTCTTTATTACCACTTCATTAACACATCTGTATATAGCTATGTGGCCATTTCTTCTTGTTAGTTTAACTCTTATTACTGGTCTGTTTTCTACTATGAATTTGCCGTTTAACAGTTTGTCGATGCTTTCTTCTATTTCATCCATTGTTAGTTCTGTAAGAAATCCAAGTGTTCCGAAGTTTACTCCTAAGATGGGAACAGGTTTTTTGTCTATAAGTCTTGCAACGTTTAGAAAGGTCCCGTCCCCTCCTAAAACTATCATAACTTCAACTCTATCGGGAAGACATACTCTATCAACAACTTTTATTTTTTTCATCATTTCCGGCGAAAGCAGTGATGCTGTTTCTTCTTCCGTCCATACTACTGTTCCTTTTTCAAGTAGAAGAGAAATTATCTTTTTAACGCCTTCGGCAGCGTCTTTTTTAGTAGGATTAGATATTATTCCTATATGCTTATACTTGATTTTTTTCTTTTCTGTAGTCATTTCCTTCCACCCTTATTAGTTTGCACATTTCGTAAATTCTTGATTCCGTTCTTTCGCCAAATCTGGATGAAAAACTGTCGTCGAGAGGTGAGTCAAACGTAAGGTTTGTTGTGATTATTGTAGGTAAACTATTTGTATATCGGTAGTTGATTATTGTTGAAAGAATATCTTTTGCCCAGTCGGTTGTTCTTTCTGCACCTACGTCATCAAGTATGAGTAAGGGAACTTCCATTACTCTATGCAGGAGCTCTTGAGACGATTCTTTGGTATCAAACGTCGTTTTTATATCGATAAGAAGGTTCCTAAAATCAACAAATCTGCCTCTCAAACCTTTGTATTTTAAAATGTTTATAAGTAATGCTACTGCAAGGTGTGTTTTTCCAACTCCGGGAGGACCGTAAAGAACCAGTCCTTTATCTACAAAAGGATAAAGTTTAAAAAACTCTTTACAGAGTCTTAACGCCCTTTTCTGGTATAGAGTTTGAGGAATAAAGGTTTTAAACTTACAGTTTTTATATCTTGAAGGAATTCCAGAAGCTTTAATAAATTCTTTTCTAAGGACATTAAATTGGCATCTGCACCTTACCGCTTCTCTTTTTCCGTTTGTTTTAATGATTATCCATCCCGTTCCGGAACACTCTTTGCAGGCCATTTTTTCTCCAAAGATACTTTTATACTGATAAAGTAACCGTTATTTTTAAAAACTTCAAGTCACAGTAGATAGACAGGATCAACATCTATTTTGTATCTTATGCCTCTGAAAAGAATTGGCATCTCTTTTTTGAGAATATCTACCCCTTTTAGGAGATCGTTTTCATTTGCCGCTCTCATAAATGTTATGAATCTGTATCTGCCGGATATTTTGGGTATTGGTGCCGGGTTTAGAGGCGGTACGTTAAAATATGGTTTAATCTTTTCTTTAAGTATGTTAAATTTGTCTTCAACTTTTCGAAACTTAGATGTCTTTTCTATCTGGAATTCCAACACTACCGGGTATGAGAACGGTGGGTAGTTAAAGATTTCTCTGGCTTCTATCTCTTCTTTATAAAACAGGTCAAATTTATATTCTGCAGCATATTTAACCGCAGGATTTTCAGGATCAAAAGCCTGAACTATTGCTGCTCCCGGCTTGAATCTTCCTGCTCTTCCGGTAGTGTGGACTATCGTCTGAAAGGTTCTTTCTGCCGAGCGGAAATCAGGAAGTAGGTATCCTGTGTCTGCCATTAAAACGGCAACGAGCGTAAGTTTGGGAAAGTTGTGTCCTTTGCTTGCTATTTGTGTTCCTACAATGATGTCATATTTACCGTTTTTTATGTCTGATATCAGTTTTGCACCTTTTGTCGGATTCCTTACGCTGTCCTGGTCCAGCCTTATAGTTCTGAATTCAGGAAATAGAACTTTTACTTCTTCTTCGACCCTTTCCGTTCCGTAGCCTTTGAATTCGAGTTTTGTTCCGCATTCTGGACATCTGTATATGGGGCTGTATTTTTTACCACATATGTGACAGATTAACTTGTTCATGTTTTTGTGATAGACGAGAGGAACGGCGCAGTCTTCACATTCTGCTACGAATCCGCATTTTGGACAGAACCCGGATGAGAAAAATCCTCGCCTGTTTATAAAAAGGAGCACCTGTTCGCCTTTTTTGACGGTGTTTTTTATGGCTGAAATCAGAGATTCTGAAAATATGCCTACTCTTTTTTCTTCTTTTAAGTCAACTACTTTTATGTATGGAAGTGGAATGTTTGATATCCTTTTTTTGAGTTCCAGGGCTTTATACTTTCCGATTGAAGCTCTGTAATAGCTTTCGACAGATGGTGTGGCAGATACTAAAATGACTGGGCATTTTTCTATGTTTCCTCGTTTAACTGCCATTTCTCTTGCGTGGTAGAGCGGTTTCTGTTGTTCTTTGTAAGATGTGTCCTGCTCTTCGTCGACTATTATCAGTCCAAGATCTTTTATCGGGAGCATGAGGGACATTCTGGTGCCCATGAATACTTTACTCTTTCCTTTTACAGCTTTTAGCCACTGTGATACAAGCTCTTTTTTGCTCAATTTGCTGTGAAAAACTACGATATTTTCTCCAAAGTAGTTTTCTACCCTTGCTCTTAGTTCTGGCGTTAACAAAAGTTCTGGAACAAGAATTAAGACGCTTTTTCCTCTTTTGACGGTTTCAAGTGCTGCATGAAGGTAAACTTCCATTTTTCCGGAACCTGTTACTCCGTAAAGAAGAAACGTTTCATCTTTGCTTGTCATTATTTCGTTTAATGCCTTTTTTTGATTGGCTGTCAAAATTATTTTTCTATTGTCTGTAAGTGCCTGTTTTTTAACGTTTACGAGATGCTCTCTCTCTTCTATCCTTATTATGCCTTTGGCTGATAGCCTTTTTATCGTGTCGTAGGATATTCCCATTTCTTTTAATGTTTTTACCGGGAGTTCTTTAGCAGATTTAAGGATTTCAAGAGCTTTTATTTCTTTTTTTCCCTTTACAGGTTTTATCTCATTTAATACTGCAAATTTTTGCGTAGGTAAAAGCGTGTAGGTTATATCTTCTTCTTTTCCTACTATTCCTTTTCTGATTAAATTTTTAACTGTTGAGTAAACAGATTTTCCCTTTATAGCTCTTGAGAGTGATATGAGTTTTACTTTTCCTTTTTTCTTTTTCAGATAATCTACTATTTGTTTTTCTATTTTTCCTTTTACATGATCTTCCCTTTTAAGGTATATGTAGCTTGTTTCTTCGATAACAAATCCGGAAGGTAAAAACAAAAATAGGACTTCTCCCAGAGAGGATGCGTATCTTTTTGCAATTTCTCTGGCAAGTTCTATGTTGTTTTCTGTAAACAGGGAAAAGTTGTCAGGTATGTCAAATATTTCCTTTATGTATGTTTCGTTTATATCTTCGATTTTCTCCTTTAATGAAACAATAATTCCTGTTTTTAGAAAGTCACTTTTCCCAAACGGAACTATAACACGCTTACCTAATTGTGGTTTTGATGATGCCTTTTCAGGCACCCGGTATATGAATGTTCTGTCAAGGGGTATGTTTAGAGCCACTTCGGCAAACAACTATTTTTTCCTCTCTCTTAAAGCTCTTATTGTGGTTCCTACTGCCATGAGTATAAGTAAAAATGTTGCAAACAGCGTCATTGCTATTACTGTCCATTTAAATATAGTTGCTATCATTTTTTTCTGCTCCTTTTTTCGATCTCCCAGAGTTTAAGGTATTTTAAGAAACTGTAGTAAGAACTCATAACAGATATAACAAATCCTTCAAATCCGTCAAGGAATCCTTTTTTTATAAAGTATCTCCTTATAAATGCTCCTATTGATGAAGATACCATTTTGAGTGTTGAAAATTTCTTTCCTTTTTTGTGTGCACCTATTGCATACAGTGTTGTATAAAAGTTTATTTTATTAACGTGAGTTTTTATATCTGGGTAGGAATAATGAAGAATGTTTCCTTTTAAATAGCCTATTTCTCCGTTGATTTTAAGCGTTTCATGAACCTCATCTCCCTTCCACTTGCAGGAATTTTTCTTTGCAAGTCTAACATGCCAGTCCGGATACCATGCATGTTTTATCCATTTTCCAAGATAGTTTGTCAGCCTGTTTATTCTAAAACCTTCGTATTTTGAGCCTTTTTCTTTTATTTTTTTTATTTCTTCCTTGAGTTGTTCGTCGACGATTTCGTCATCGTCAAGAAATAGAACCCAGTTTTTTGAACAGAGTGAGAGGGCGTAGTTTTTCTGGTTGATAAAATTATCAAATTCTCTGAAAACTACTTTGGCGCCGAAACTTTTTGCAATTTCTACTGTTTTATCTGTTGAACCTGAATCAACGATAACAATTTCGTCGGCAAGTTCTTTTATGCTTTCTAATACGTTTTCAAGGTATCTTTCACCGTTTTTAACGATCATTGATACGGAAAGTGATTCCATAGTTTAACCCTTTGAAGTGTTATAATACTCTCACTATGAAGATAATATTACCATCTCCGGCAAAGATAAATTTATCCCTCTGGGTTAACGGGAAAAGGGATGACGGTTATCACGATATATTAACCGTTTTTCATACGATAAACGTATTTGATTATATATCTATTCAGCAGTCAGGTCAGCTTGAGCTTAATGTGGCTGGTTCTACTATAGTGCCTGCTGGTGGAGACAATCTTATAATAAAAGCCTGTGATGTTTTCTCAAAACATACTGGTATAAAGCCTAAAGTCAGTATAACGCTGGAAAAGCACATACCGATAGGTGCCGGTCTTGGCGGCGGTAGTTCAAATGCGGCCCTTGTTCTGAAAGGTTTAAATATGCTTTATAACTATCCTGTTGATGAAGAAAAGTTGATGGAGATGGCTGCCGAGATAGGTTCTGATGTTGCTTTTTTTATTAAAGGTGGTCTTGCTATAGGTTACGGTAGAGGAGAAAAGCTCATATTTTACGGAAAACATAAGTTTGATATTCTTCTCGTTTATCCCAATATCTTTTGTTCTACGGCAGAGGTTTATAAATATTTACCACCCATAAAGAGGGAGATCAGCATAGAAGACGCCGAAAGACTTATACTTATTCCTCTTATGAAGGGTGATTTAGATACTTTAAGAGAAAACATGTGGAATGATCTTGAATCTTCAAGAGCGCCTTGTATAAAAGAGGTTATGGAAGCTAAAAAAATAATTGAAGATGTTGTGGGCACGAAAGTTTTAATGAGTGGAAGTGGTTCAAGTTTATTTACTATCGTAGATAAAAATAAAAAAATAGACATTACCCCCTTGCAAAGAAAAGGTTGGTGGGTTAAATTTTGTTCTGCAATTTGAGTTGGGGCGTAGCCAAGCGGTAAGGCAGCGGACTTTGGATCCGCCATTCGCAGGTTCGAATCCTGCCGCCCCAGCCATTTTTTTATTCCCGCATAGTGGTGGGAGTAGCTCAGCCGGTGGAGCGCCGGGTTGTGGCCCCGGCGGTCGCGGGTTCAAGTCCCGTCTCCCACCCCATTAAATGCGGGAGTGGCGGAACTGGCAGACGCGCTGGACTTAGGATCCAGTGTCCTTGTGACGTGAGGGTTCGACTCCCTCCTCCCGCACCACAATTTTGTATAATAGCAGTTGATCGCGGGCGTAGCTCAGTTGGTAGAGCACAACCTTGCCAAGGTTGGGGTCGCGGGTTCAAGTCCCGTCGCCCGCTCCATAGCGGCGGCGTAGCCAAGTGGCAAGGCAGGGGACTGCAAATCCCTTATTCGGCGGTTCAAATCCGCCCGCCGCCTCCATTACTTGATCTTTATTTTTTCTCTTCTTATTCTTTTAATGTTTATTACGCCCTTTGTCGATTTTATTGCGTTTATTACTTTTTGAAGTTGAGAAACATCTTTTACCTGTAGTGTAAAATCAAGGATTGCTTTTCCTCCTACTGTTCTCGTGTATGCACTTACAATGTTTGTTTTCGTTTCTGCTATTTTTGCCGATACGGCTGCCAGCATACCGGGTCTGTCTTCTATAAATACTCTTATTTTTGCAGGGTAGAGTTTGTCTGACGGTTTAAATTCTATTGAAAGGACTTTTCCCGGTGCACTTTCAAGAACCTGCTGGGCTACAACACAGTTTCTTGTGTGAACGACTATTCCTTTTCCCTTTGAAACAATGCCGACGACATCGTCTCCCGGTAGAGGATGGCAACATTTTGCCAGCGTTACGAGCATGTTTTCTATTCCGTCAATGACAATGTCGGCACCTTCGTTTTTTTTCCCTTTTTTCTTCTTTTTTTCCTGTTCTTCCTGAATACCTAAAAGTCTTCTTACTAATTTTTCTCCGTCTAATTTGCCAAATCCTACGTCTATGAGGGCAAATTCTACTGATGTGTATCCTAAAGATTTAAGTTGTTCTGAAAAGTCATTTTCATATAGATAGCTTATACCTTTCCCGGCTGTTCTTCTTAAAATTTTTTCTACGATGCTTTCACCAAGTTTCTTTGCTTTTTCGTTTTCTTGTTTTTTTATAAATGATTTTATGGCTGTTCTTGCTTTTGATGTTTTTACAAAGGCAAGCCAGTCTCTTTTTGGATTTTCAACGTTTCCCGTTATTATTTCTACTTTATCTCCGCTTCTTAAAACATGGTTGAGAGGAACAAGCTTACCGTTTACCTTTGCACTTATACATCTGTGTCCAACACTTGTGTGAATTGCGTATGCAAAGTCGATTGGCGTTGCTCCTTTTGGAAGTGTTTTAAGATCTCCTTTCGGCGTAAATACATAAATATCTTCTTCGTATAGGTCGCTTTTAACGTTTTCCATAAATTCTTTTGTATCTTTTTCTTCCTTTACCCATTCGAGTAAGTTTCTGAGCCATAAAAATCTTTCTCTTTCTGATTCTGATAATTTTCCACCGCCCTCTTTGTATTTCCAGTGAGCGGCAATTCCCATTTCTGCGATCTGGTGCATTTCATGGGTTCTTATTTGAAATTCGATAAACTGTCCTCTCGGTCCCACAACAGTTGTATGTAGTGATTGATACATGTTTGGTTTTGGAACAGCTATGTAGTCTTTTATCCTTCCGGGAACGGGCATCCATAAACTGTGAATCAGCCCTGCTATAACGTAACAGTTCGGTACGGTATCTGTTATTATTCTTATACCTGCAACGTCATAAACTTCTTCGAAGGGAATACCCTTTTTTACCATTTTGTTGTAAATGCCGTATATGTGCTTAAATCGCCACTGTATTTTGCCTTCTATGCTGTTTTCTTCCAGTTTTTTCTTAACTGTTTCTATGATTTCGGAAAGATAGGTGCTTATGACTCTCTTTTTTTCCTTTACTTTTTCCTGGAGTTCTTTGTAAATTTCCGGTTCAAGGTATTTTAGAGATAGATCTTCAAGTTCGTTTTTTATTCTGTAAAGACCAAGTCTGTTTGCAAGGGGTGCATATATTGTCAGTGTTTCTTTTGCAGTTCTTTTCTGGCCATTTGGACTTCTGCTTCCGAGTGTTCTCATATTATGTAATCGGTCTGCCAGTTTTACTATCAAAACCCGGATGTCTTCTGAAAGTGAAATTAATAGCTTCCTAAAGCTTTCTGCGTTTCTCTCTTCTTTGCTTGAAAACTTATACTGTTCGAGCTTTGTAACACCGGCGACAATAAATGCGACTTCTTTTCCAAACTCTTTTTCGATGTCTTCTATTGTTGTATTGGTATCTTCCACAACATCATGAAGCAGTCCGGCAGCTATTGTATGAACGTCCATTTTCATTTCTGCAAGTATATAGGCTACTTCAGCCGGATGTGAAAAATAAGGTTCTCCTGATTTTCTAAATTGTCCTTCGTGCTTTTCTTTTGCATATTCATACGCTTTTTCTATAAGTTTACTATCGAAGTTATCCCTATAAGTTTTAACTTTTTCTATAATTTCTTTACAACTTCTCAATTTTCCTCCCTGTTTTACAGCGGCTTAAATTTTAAAAGTAGTGCAATAAATCTGTTTTGTAAAGGGAAGCTTATGGAGAGAAGACCTATAGGTATTTTTGATTCTGGTGTCGGAGGTTTAACCGTTTTAAAGGCTATAAGGGACAGGTTTCCTGATGAAGATTTTATCTATTTTGGCGATACTGCGAGAGTCCCTTACGGCACTAAATCCGAGAGAACAATAATAAGGTATAGTTTAGAAAATGCACGATTGTTACGTAAGTTTAATGTTAAGCTTATAGTGGTTGCCTGTAATACGTCATCTTCTTATGCACTTGATATACTTGAAAAAGAGATGGATGTTCCGGTTCTAGGTGTGGTAAAACCGGGGGCTTCTGCAGCAGTTAAGGCAACTAAGACGGGTAATATAGGTGTTATAGGAACAGAAGCTACAATTAAAAGTGGTGCTTATAGGAGGGAAATTCTTACAATAAATCCATTCCTTAAGATCTTTGAAAAGCCTTGTCCTCTATTTGTTCCGTTGATTGAGGAAGGATGGCTTGAAGATGAAATTACCTATATGGTTGCTGAAAGATATCTTTCTGAATTTAAAAATAAAAATATTGATACGCTTGTTCTTGGTTGTACTCATTATCCTTTACTAAAAAATGTTATTGGAAAAGTGTGTAATAATATTAAATTAGTAGATTCGGCAGAGGAAACGGCACTTGAAACGGGAAAGATTATAAATAAAGTTAAATGTACAGGGAAAGGGGAAGTGAGGATTCTTGTTAGTGATATGAGTAATCGTTTTAAGAAGATTGCTGAAATGATAATGGGAGATTCTTTTTCCATTGAGGAGGTTTCTGTCGATGTTTGTTAGACCTGATGGAAGAGATTATGATGAAATTAGACCTGTAAAAATAACGCTTGATTATGTTAGATATCCTGAAGGTTCATGTTTAATAGAAGTTGGAGATACAAAGGTTATATGCTCTGCTTCCGTCGAGGAAAAGGTTCCTTCTTTTTTGAAAGAATCGGGGAAAGGTTGGATAACTGCTGAATATTCTATGCTTCCAAGAGCTACTGCAACAAGAAACATAAGAGAAGCTGCCAGAGGTAAGCTTTCAGGAAGAACACAGGAAATTCAGAGATTGATAGGAAGGGCGTTAAGAAGTGCTGTTGATCTTGAAAAACTGGGTGATAGAACAATCTGGATAGATTGTGATGTTATTCAGGCTGATGGAGGAACGAGAACTGCGTCTATTACAGGTGCTTTTGTTGCTCTTTATCTTGCTTTAAAAAGATTGGAGCTTGTTGATGCAGTTTCTTCTTTTGTTGCGGCAACCAGCGTTGGTATTGTTGAGTCTGTTCCTTGTCTTGATCTTAATTATCAGGAAGATTCGGCAGCTGAGGTTGATATGAATGTAGTTATGAATGAGAAAGGGGAATTTATAGAGATTCAGGGAACTGGAGAGGAGAGGCCGTTTAGTAAAAATGAACTTAACAGACTTTTAGAACTTGCAGAAAAAGGTATAACCGAGCTTATAAAAATACAGAAAGAGGTTTTGGGAGTTTAGAGTGAAAATTGTAATAGCAAGTAAAAACAGACACAAAATAGAGGAAATAAGTAAGAAACTTAATATGCTGGGAATAAAGTTTTTGTCGCTTCTTGATTTTGATGTTCTGGAAGCACCTGAAACGGGGAATACGTTTCTTGAAAACGTTTATCAGAAGTCATCTTTCTATGCAGAGAAGCTGAATATGCCTGTTTTATCAGACGATTCAGGTCTTGTTGTTGAAGCGTTGGGGGGACTTCCCGGCGTTCACTCTTCTCGCTTTGCTGGTGAGAATGCCACAGACGAAGAGAATTTAAACAAACTTGTTGAACTTTTGCTCCATAAAGGTATTTCCGAATCTCCGGCTGCGTTTGTTTGTTTTATGATGATCACTTTTCCAGATAAAAAGGGTTTCTGGAGTGAAGGTACATTGAAAGGTAAGGTTATAACAGAGCCGAGAGGGAGTGGAGGTTTTGGTTATGATCCGATCTTTGTTCCGGATGGTGATACGAGAACTCTTGCAGAATATCCTATGGAAGAAAAGAATGCAATAAGTCATAGAGGAAAGGCACTTGAAAAAATTGTTAAGCTTTTGAAGGAGAAACTAAAATGATAATGGTTAGAGATATTGTTCACTTTCTCATACAGTTTCTTACCTGGTTCATAATAATAGGAGCTATTTTTACATGGATACCACCTGCTAACAGACCGGGTTTTGCAGACTGGATAATTTCTGTTACTGAGGACCTTTTGGAGCCTCTTAGAAAAATTATTCCACCTATTGGCGGAATAGACATTACACCCTTAATTGCTATAATGATTTTGCAGATGATAGACAATTTCATAACAAGGGGTTTTTAAAATGGATATTAAATTGAAATTTAAGCCAAAAGATATAAGGACAAAGCAGTTTTCTAAAAAAGTTTTTGGCTACAATCCCGATGAGGTTGATGCATTTTTGATAGAGTTGGCGAACGAGTTTCAAAATTTACTTAATAAAATGGAGCAGATTGAAAGTCAGACGCCTGAAAGTAAAATGAAGGAGCTTGTTAAGGATACGAAGAAGAAGATAGCGAAGATTGTTGAAGAGACTAAAAAAGAGAAAAGACAGCTTGAAGAAGAAAAGAAACGTATTGAAGCAGAGATAGAACAGTTAAAAATTATTCAGAAAAAGATGGCAAATAAATTAAAACTTGCAATAATAGAGATGACAAAGATTCTGGAGGAGATTAAACCGGATGATAAACATAAAAAAGGGAAAGAATTACATCCAGGTGGAAGTGAAAGTTCAACCGAAAGGGAGGCAGAACGCAATAGTAAGGGTGGAAAATGGAAAACTGAAGATAAAAGTAACGGCACCACCTGAAGGAGGTAAGGCAAACGACGCTGTTAGAAAGCTTTTTTCTAAAACTTTAAAAGTGCCGATTTCCTCTGTTGAAATAGTAAAAGGAGAGACATCAAGAGATAAAATTGTGGCAATTTTTGCTGAAAATATCGATAAAGTTGAGGAAAAACTGCTTCAATTGGTGGCAGATTTGCAAAGTTAGAGTGAAACTCTTGACAGAAAAAAAAAGAAATAGTATTTTCATGTTAAAGATAGTTTTCAACTATATAATTCTTAATGGAGGGAGCGGTATGACAAAGAGCGAGCTTGTAAGTGCAATTGCTGAAAAGGCAGGTCTCAGAAAAAAAGATGCTGAGGCAGCTCTTAACGCGTTTCTTGATGTGGTAACAGAAACCCTCAAGAAAGGGGACAAGGTTGAAATTAGAGGTTTTGGTACTTTCCTGATGAAGGAAAGAGCTGCAAGGGTTGCAAGGAATCCTAAGACAGGGAAAGAGGTTAAAGTTCCTCCAAAAGTTGTTCCTGACTTCAAGCCTGGAAAAGATCTTAAAGAGGCTACTGAAAAAATTCTTAAGAAGAAAAAGTAAAATTAAAGATGGGGGCTTTACAAAGCCCCCTCTTTCGTTAGTTCCAGTGCTTTCTTGAAAAAGTCTCTCTCTTTAATTCCGGGATGTGGAATTTTTAATTTTTTGGTTCCTATTCTGAGGTTTTCATAAGTTAGTATGTCAATATCTATTACCCTTGGTCCCCAGCGATATGTAGGATATCTTCCGACTTTTTTCTCGAGCCTTTTAAGGATATTAAGAAGTAAAAATGGTGGATGTTCTGTTTTTATCAATACACCTATATTAAGGAAGTTAGGTTGTCTTGTTACGCCAAAAGGTTTTGTTTCCATTATATCTGTTGTTTTAAGAATTCTTCCAGCATATTTATCTATTGCATTTAGAGCTCTTTCTATATTGTGTTTTCTGTTTCCCAGATTTGTTCCAATGCACAGAAGAACTTTAGCCATCTATTTCCTCGTTTAACATTGATAGAAAGAGTTTTAGAGCTTTTTTTGCCGCTTTCTTTCTTATTTTGTTTCTTCTTTTTACGGGATCCGGGTGGCTATCCTTAAATATGAACTTATAAACTTCTGTTTTTTCTTTTACCGATACACCTATATAAACCAGTCCAACCGGTTTTTCTGGAGTTCCTCCCGTAGGACCTGCTATACCAGTTGTTGAGATAGCACATTCTGTTCCCATAAGTTTTTTGATTCCTTCAACCATTTCCCTTGCCGTTTCTTCGCTTACAGCACCATATTTGAGCAGTGTCTCTGTCGATACATTTAAAACTTTCATTTTTATACTGTTATCGTAGGATACGACACCTCCCATAAAGTATTCGGAACTTCCAGGAACATTTACTATTCTTGCTGCTACAAGTCCTCCAGTGCAACTTTCGGCCGTTGCCAGTTTAAGTTTCTTTTCAGTTAGTATTTCCTTTAATTTAAATTCAACACCCATTTTTCCTCCCTTTAAAAGATTAATGCTATACTACACAATATAATGCTATTTATGAGGTTTAGAGATGATAAGGATTGTGATTATAGTTTTTCTAATTGCTATCATTTTTTACACGATTTCAACCTACAACAGGTTTCAGGTGCTTAAAAATGGTGCTGAAGCAACGCTTGGACAGATTAAGGTTGCTTTGAAAAAAAGACTTGATATGATTTCTCAGCTTGTCAATACAGTTAAAAGTCACGCTAAGTTTGAGAAAGAAACTTTTGAGAAAGTTGCTGCTTTGAGGAGCGGGATAACAAAAGCTGAAACGCCGGAAGAGATATCTGAGATAGAAAAGGAAACCAGGAAGCTAATGGGAGTTATAAACGTTGCCGTTGAAAGTTATCCGGAGCTTAAGACTTCATCGATTGTTCTTGAACTTACTCAGGCTATTCAGGATATGGAGAACGAAATTGCCCGTCATAGATATACTTACAATAATATAGTTCAGGAAATGAATACAAAGATTGATATGTTTCCTTCAAATCTCGTAGCCTCCATGTTCGGGTTTAAAAAGCTTTCTTACCTTGAATTTGGTGAAGACATAAACAAGACTCCAGATACTACATGGTAAACCATGACGGAGAAAAGATATTTTGGAATTGCCGTTGCTCTTTCTTTTCTTCTTTCGTTGCTTGTTTTCTTTGACTTTCGTTCTTTCTTTTCTTCTTTACTTGTCAATTATACTGCAGATATAACTATAGGTAATACGGTTTCTATCAGGGAAACTTTCGATTATTTTGTAAAAAAAAGTGACAAATATTCAATGCTTTTTAGGAATTGGAAGGTTCCTCTGACTTTTAACGGGGAGGAGCTGAATAACCCTTACATAACGGTTGAATCTTTAAATTCCGCATTTCCATGGTATGTTGTTGATTATAAAAGAAGGGTTTATCTAAAAGTTCCCGATAAAGTGCTTGCTTCCATATGTAAAATCAAGGCTTATAGAAATGAAGTGGGAATTGTTAAAGGGTTGGAGGGAAATAATCTAAAGAAGTTTGATAAAGGTATTTATTCTTTTTCAGCTTTTTATCGTATGTATCCGCCTGTTGAAACAGATGGTAAATTTTCTCATATAAATATTAAGCTTGCCGATGTTCATGTCTATTATTCCAAAGTGAAGATCTTTTTGAAAGATCCAAAACATTTAATAGAAAGATTGTATGTCCATATGCCACATTTTTCTGTTAAAAAGCTGGATAATGGTTATTTTATAAAGGGAAAGTCTCCGAGTGATTCCCTCGTTGAACTTGAAATGGTTTTGAAAGGGAATCCTGTAAAAGGATTCTATAGAAGAGTCTTTAATGTTTCTTTTCTTGCAGAAAAAGCCAATTTCAATCCTTTTGTCTTTTTGATAAAGTTGGTTGATAAACTTATCTTTGTTTCTATATTGGTCTTTCCAATTTTTATGATCTATTACTATGAGCGCTTTGGTAGCGAAAGTTCTGATGCTGTTCCCGAGTATATAAGTTTTATTCCTGATAAAGAAAAGAAACCTTATGTTGTTAATCTTCTTTTTTCGGGTGATGCGACTGTTTGCGATGAAAATGCTTTTTATGCGACTTTACTTGATATGCAAAGGCGTGGATTAATAGATATTAGAAGTGATGGGAATGGAATTATAATAGAAATTCTATCGATGACAACGGAAGATCCTTATGAGCTTTCAGTTCTTTCATTCCTTGAACGTTATGCTGAAGATATTGGTGGAAAAAAGATTTTTATTCCCGAAAGGTTGGAAGTTAAAGTAAAAGAACTTACTAATTCTAAAAGTTTAGAAAGTCTTAAATCAATGAAGGAAGATTTTGATTCCATTTTAAGGTGGAATGATGATTCGATAGTGAATGATTATCTTGATCTTCGCGGTTATAATCTGTTTAGTACTGTTGCTGTTATTTTGATTGTTCTTTTAGTGCTTTTTTCTGCCACAGTGTTAATCAAAAATGACCCTCTCATTGATACTACGTCAGTTGTTGCTCATTGTGCCGTTTTAATAGGGCAGCTTTTAATTTTTCTTTTTCTTCCTCCTCAGATTCTTGGCAGATGGAAAGAGAGAAGGTATAGAGAAAGTTTACTGTGGAAAGGTTTTAAAAATTTTCTGTCTAACATGGCCATGATCAAAAAATATGCTCCGGAAGATATTTCCATATGGAAAGAGTGGCTTATATATGGAACAGCTCTTGGTGTAGCGGATAAGGTTGAAAAGGCAATGAAGGAGCTTAATGTTGATCTTCCTGACGTCGATGTTGAAAGAAGAGTTAGAACACACTTTAGTGTTGTTTATGCAGGTATAGGTAGTGGTATTGCTTCTCTTTCAAAGAGCAGTTCTGGAGGAGACGGGGGATTTGGGGCCGGTGGTGGGTTTGGAGGCGGTGGAGCTGGAGGAAGATAATCAAGTTCGGGAGTGTCCATAGAACTGTGTAAATTCTATCATGCCTCTAACCTCTCTTCGAAAATCACTGACAGCTGCCCGTAGATGATACCCCAATCCTTGATAATACTTCTGTTCCATTTTTTCGCAAGTCCCAGAGCAGCTAAATAGAGGTTCTTTAAAACTGACATATCGCTCGGAAATACCCTCTTTCCATCTGTTACCTTCCTGAACCTACTATTAACACTCTCTATGATGTTCGTCGTGTACATAAGTTTCCTGAGTTCAAGCGGATACTTAAAGTAAGCCATAAGCTCTTCCCGGTTAGTTCTCCAGCTTTTTATTACGTGAGGATACTTGTTTCCCCATTTCTCCTCAAACTCGTCCATCCTAAGTTCTGCTTCCTCAAGTGTAGCTGCTCCATAAACTTTCTTAAGATCTGATGATAATCCTTTTTTGTCTTTCCACGATACATATCTTAATGAGTTCCTTATCTGGTGAACTACACATTTTTGTATTTCTGCTTGAGGATATACTCCTTTTATGGCTTTTCCTATACCTGACAGATTATCCACGCTAAATATCAGAACGTCTTTGACTCCTCTACTCTTTAGGTCATTTAGTACCTTGAACCAGAAGCTGGCACTTTCGGTCTCATTTATCCAAAAACCAAGGAGTTCCTTTCGTCCTTCTTTATTTACACCTATAACTACGTAAACTGCTTTATCTACTACCTTGCCGTCTTGCCGTACTTTGTAAAAGATGCAGTCTATGTAGAGAATAACGTAAATTCTTTCAAGTGGTCTTGACTGCCATTCTTCTATTTTTGGAGTCAGTCTATCGGTAATCTTTGAAATCAAAGAGGGGCTTATATCCATTCCATACATGTCGGAAAGTAATTCCTGAATGTCTCTTACTGTCATTCCTTTTGAATATAGGGCTATTATCTTGTTCTCTAGGTCTTCAAGAACTGTCTGGTGTTTTTTGACTATTTTGGGTTCAAAATCTCCTTTTCTATCTCTTGGAGTTTCAATCTCTATTTCTCCAGCTGCAGTTTTAACAGTCTTGGTAGTGTACGATATTTTGTGTAAGCTTGAGAAATGGGATAACCTCCTGGGGAACACCCCACAAATACCAACCCCAGGAGGCAAAAATGGAACTACA
>NZ_MOEN01000031.1 GCF_001968985.1 Desulfurobacterium indicum
TATTTCCTCTAAGGTTACCTGCGATATTTTGCTTATGGTTGAGGGTGAGTATTTAAGTTCAAACACGCTTTCAAGAGCCTGGGCTACTGCTCTTGCACTCATACCAGAGGCAAACATCCCAAGTATTAAGTCTTCAAGATTGATATCTCTTCTTCTATAAGGTTCTATCAACTTTGTTCTGAATTTTCCCTCTCTATCTCTTGGAATTCTCAGATTTTCAAGCTTACCGATAACAGTATCTAAGTTTCTAACGTAAAAGCCGTTCTTTGTTCCTCCATGTTCTTTAAGAAACACTTCTCTTTCAGCCGTCATGATTGACTCTAAGGTTTGCTTTACCACTTCCTTAACTAGGTCTGGTAAAATCTTCTGTAGTTCCATTTTTGCCTCCTGGGGTTGGTATTTGTGGGGTGTTCCCCAGGAGGTTATCCCATTTCTCAAGCTTACACAAAATATCGTACACTACCAATTTTGATTGTGCTCTATATTTAGAAGGAAAAGATGCCTACCTAAAGGGAAAGTTATAATTTAAGTGAAAGATAGAAAAAGCGGAGGAGACATTTAAATGGTAGGCAAAGGCGATTTCGTTCATCTTCACCTTCACTCTCAGTACTCGATTCTCGACGGTGCCATAAAGATAAAAGAGATGGTAAAAAAGGCCAAAGAGCTTGGCATGCCCGCTGTTGCCGTTACAGACCACGGCAACATGTTCGCTTCTTTAGAACTTTACAACACATGTAAAGAAGAAGATATAAAACCGATAATCGGACAGGAATTTTACATAGCAAAAGGCTCCCGATTTGACAGAAAAGAAGCGGGAGAGAAAGGAAGTTACCACCTTGTTCTTCTTGCCAAAAACGAAACCGGCTTAAAAAACCTCATGAAGTTAAGCTCCATTGCCTTTATAGAAGGATTTTATTACAAGCCCCGCATAGACAAAGAAGTTCTTGAAAAGTACAGCGAAGGACTTATAGCAATGTCCGCCTGCATCCAGGGAGAAATACCACTCCTTTACCTCAAGGGACAGTACGAAGAAGCTGAAAAGGCGGCAAAGTGGTATAAAGACCTATTCGGTGAAGACTTCTACCTTGAGCTTCAAGACCACGGGATGAGAGAACAGAAAAAAGCCAACAGAGGCCTCATAGAGATAGCAAAAAAGTTAGACATAGAACTCGTAGCGACAAACGATGCCCACTACCTTAACAAAGAGGACTGGGAAGCCCATGATATTCTCCTCTGTATTCAAACAGGAAAAAAACTCAACGACGAAAAAAGAATGCGCTTTCCGACAAAAGAGTTTTACTTTAAAAATGGCGAAGAAATGTTCAAGATATTCAAAGAAGTTCCCGAAGCCATAACAAACACGCTTAAGATAGCGGAAAAGATAAACGTTGAAATAAAAAATGACGGCTATCATCTGCCAAAATACAAAGTTCCCGAAGGATACACCTACTCAAGTTACCTGAAAGAGCTTGCAGAAAAAGGCCTTGAAAGAAGATTTAAAGAACTTGGAATAAAAGATGGAGAAATCAAAAAACAGTATAGAGAAAGGCTCTACTACGAGCTTAAAATCATAGACAACATGGGATTTCCGGGATACTTTCTTATTGTTTGGGATTTTATCAACTGGGCAAAGAAAAACGACATACCTGTAGGACCGGGAAGAGGTTCGGCAGCAGGCTCACTTGTTGCCTACGCTATAGGAATAACAGACATAAACCCTTTAAGATTTAACCTTCTATTTGAAAGATTCCTCAACCCAGAAAGAGTAACAATGCCCGATATAGACGTTGACATCTGTCAGGACGGAAGAGACAGAGTTATCCAGTACGTAAGGGAAAAATACGGAAACGACAAAGTTTGCCAGATTATTACATTTGGAACACTGAAACCGAAAGGCGTCATAAGAGACGTGGGAAGAGTTCTTGACATTCCCTACGGAGAAGTTGACCGAATAGCAAAACTTATCCCTGATGACGCCAAAACAATTGAAGACGCAATAGAGAAAGCACCGGAGCTGAAGGAACTTATAGAGAGTAACGAACTTTATAAAAAGATGGCGAAAATCGCCTCAAAACTTCAGGGATTAACAAGGCAAACCGGCGTACACGCTGCCGGTGTCGTTATTACACCAGAAACACTGACAAACTTTATTCCTTTAGCAAGGAGTAAAGATGGAGACATAACCACCCAGTATGAAATGGGACAGGTTGAAAAGTTAGGTCTCCTTAAAATGGACTTTTTAGGACTAAAAACCCTTACTATTATTGATAAAACCATAAAACTTGTTGAAAAGACAAGAAACAAAAAGATTGACCTGAAAACACTTCCGCTCGACGATGAAAAGACATACAAACTGCTTCAGGAAGGAAACACCGTAGGCGTATTCCAGCTTGAATCACCGGGTATGAGAAACCTGATGAAACGGCTAAAACCAGAATCTATAGAAGACATCGTCGCTCTCGTTGCCCTTTACCGTCCAGGACCTCTCAACTCAGGAATGGCTGAAAACTACATTAGAAGAAAACACGGCCAGGAACCGGTCGATTACATTTTCCCGGAACTTGAACCTTACCTAAAAGAGACATACGGTCTCTTCATCTATCAAGAACAGATAATGCAGATAGCAAACGTTCTTGCCGGTTACTCACTTGGAGAAGCTGATCTCTTGCGCCGTGCAATGGGTAAAAAGAAGAAAGAGATAATGGAAGAGCAACGCTCCATATTTGTAAAACGTGCCGTTGAAAAAGGTTATCCAAAAGACAAAGTAGAAAAGCTGTTTGACGACATTGCAAAGTTTGCAGAATACGGATTTAACAAATCTCACTCCGCCGCTTACGGATACCTTGCCTACGTTACTGCATACCTGAAAGCCCATTACCCTCAGGAACTCATGGCAACAATGATGTCCATAGACTATGACAACGCCGATGAAATAGTCAAACTCATAAAAGATTGCAGGGAAAACAATATTGAAATACTGCCGCCTGACGTAAATAGAAGCGGCGCCAAGTTTACAATTGAAAATGGTGCAATACGGTTTGGGCTGGCAGGGATAAAAGGTGTTGGGGAAAAAGCTGCAGAAGCTATAGTGGAAGCAAGAGAAAGAGAAGGAGAGTTCTCAGACCTTTACGACTTTTGTGAAAAAGTGGACATGAGACAGGTAAACCGAAAAGTTCTTGAAGCACTTATAAAAGCGGGGGCTTTTGATTCTACAGGATATAACAGAGCAACACTCCTTGCAACACTTGAAAAAGCAATGGCAGCAGCTCAAAGCATTCAAAAAACAAAAAACAAAGGCCTTATGAGTTTGTTTGGAGACGAAACTTCAGTAATACGAAAAGAATACATCGAAACGGAGGAATGGCCTGAAAGGATAAAACTGGAATACGAAAGAGCAGCCATAGGATTCTATCTCTCAGGGCATCCCTTGTTAGAGTATCAAGCTCTTGTTCCCTTGCGTTTTGACACTTCATCACACAAAAGCGAATGGAAAGACGGCCAGGATGTAACCATAGCCGGTGCTATAACATTCGTAAAAACGAGAAGAACACAAAGAGGAGAAATGTGGGCAAACATTGAAATAACAGACCTCGAAGGTGTTCTCAACGTCCTTGTATTTCCAAACGTTTTCAAAGAATCAGCAGAACTCCTGACAGAAGGTAACGTCGTTATAGTGAAAGGAACAGTGAGAGAAGAAGAAGGAAGCATCTCTATAATAGCCAGAGAAATCGGACGCTTTGAAAGGAAACTTTCCGACGTTATAAATAGAATTGTCCTTAAAATTGATGATACAATCTTTTCCGAAGAATTTTTAGAACGGTTAAAAGAATTCTTAGAAACAAACAGCTCTCCTGATGGAAAACCGGTAGTAATTGAACTTGAAACAAACGGATACATAATACAACTGCAAACACATCCAGACTTTGCAATACCGGTAGATGTGGCTATTTTAAGAAGTCTTAAAAAGATGTTAGGAGAAGAAAGGATAAAAATCCTTTGAGAGGGACAGAATGGCAGTTTTGTTAGAATTTGAAAAGAAGGTAGAAAGACTTAGAAAGAAAATAGAAGAACTAAAAGAAAAAGGGAAGCACGACCCACAGGTGATTAGAGAGATAGAAGAAAAGTTCCAGAAAAAAATAGAGGAGTTCTACTCCAACCTTACTCCTTGGGACAAGGTGCTTTTAGCAAGACACCCTGATCGTCCCCACGCTATCGATTTTATAAACAACGTATTTGAAGAGTTTGTAGAACTTCACGGCGATAGACACTGCGGCGACGGAAAGGCAATTATTGCTGGATTTGCATATTTTAAAGGCATTCCTGTATGTGTCATAGCCCAGGAAAAGGGAAGAGATACAAAAGATAAGATAACAAGAAATTTCGGTATGCCAACACCTGAAGATTACAGAAAAGCATTGAGAGTCATGAAGCTTGCAGAAAAATTCGGCAAGCCGATTATTACACTGGTTGACACACCCGGAGCATTTCCTGGAATCGAAGCAGAAGAACACGGACAATCAGAAGCCATAGCAAAAAACCTTCTTGAAATGTCAAAGATGAAAGTTCCCATTATAAGTGTCATAATTGGTGAAGGAGGAAGCGGTGGCGCCTTAGCCATAAGTGTCGCCAACAGACTACTTATGTATGAAAATGCTGTCTATTCTGTAATATCACCGGAAGGATGCGCTGCGATACTCTGGCAATCTCAGGACAAGGTAAAAGAAGCGGCAGAAGCCCTCAAATTAACGTCAAAATACTTGAAAGAGCTCGGCATAATTGACGATATAATACCTGAACCTCTGGAAGGTGCTCATAAAGACTACAAATTTACCTTCAAAAAATTCGAAGAATACGTAGAAAAGCACCTTAAAGAACTGCTGAAAATGTCTCCAGAAGAACTTAAAGAAGACAGATACAGAAAATTCAGAAAAATTGGAAGCTATCAGAGTCAAGAGTAATTCTATTGACTGTATAGTGAAATTCCAATATATTACCAACGACAACTCACCTTCCCCGATTCGGAGAGGGGTGCCCTTAAAGGGTTCTCTCCGAAGATGACGGGATGGGAGGCAAAACCAAACCCCAGGAGGAAAGATGTCAGAAGAAATCAGGAAAGAAGAAACACAAGAGCAAAAAGTAGCAACAACAGAGCAGCAGGAAGAAACAAAAGAAGAAACATTCAAGCCAAGGCCAAAAGGCTCAAGAATCACAATGAAAGAACTTCTTGAAGCCGGGGTTCACTTCGGTCACCAGAAAGAGAGATGGAACCCCAAAATGAAAAGGTTCATCTTCACGGAGAGAAACGGTATCCACATCATTGACCTTCAAAAAACTCTCAAGTATTTCGATGAAACTTACGACTATGTTGCTAACTTAGTGGCAAACGGCGGAACAATTCTTTTTGTCTGCACAAAAAAACAGGGACAGGACATCGTAAAAGAAGAAGCCGAAAGATGCGGTATGTTTTACATCAACAAGAGATGGCTCGGTGGAATAATCACAAACTTCGAAACTATCAAAAAGAGCATTTTCAAACTCAAAATGCTCAAGAAGATGGAAGAAGAAGGCATTTTTGAAAAGCTCCCCAAAAAAGAAGCTATGAAGCTTAAAAGAAAAAAAGAGAAGCTTGAGAAGTACATTGGCGGAATTGAAAACATGAAAAGAATTCCTGACGCCCTATTTATTGTTGACGTAGTAAGAGAAGAAAATGCCGTTACAGAAGCAAGAAAGGCAGGCGTTCCGATAGTTGCCCTCGTTGATACAAATGCCGACCCTGACCTTATTGATTACCCAATTCCTGCAAACGACGACGCTATCAGGGCAATAAGACTTCTCACATCAAGAATCGCAGACGCCGTTCTTGAAGGAAAAATGAGAAAAGATGCAATAAAACTTGCTGAAGGTGAAGAAGTAGAAGAGGAAGTTGAATTTATTCCAGAGGAGGAATAATAATGGCTAAAATAACAACACAAATGATAAAAGAACTCCGAGAAAAGACAGGTGCAGGTATCGTTGATTGTAAAAAAGCCCTTCAGGAAGCTGAAGGCAACATGGAAAAGGCCATTGAAATTCTCAGAAAGAAAGGGGCTGCTAAAGCTGCCAAAAAAGCTGACAGAGCAACCGCCGAAGGAATTATAGTTTCTTACATCCACGCAGGTGGTAAAGTTGGTACTTTAGTTGAAATTAACTGCGAAACAGACTTCGTGGCAAGAACAGAAGACTTCAAAGCCTTAGGTCACGAAATAGCCATGCAGGTTGCTGCAATGAATCCTAAATACGTAAGCAGAGAAGAGGTTCCTGCAGAAGTTATCGAAAAAGAGAAAGAAATTCTCAAAGAACAGGCTCTTGCAGAAGGAAAGCCTGAACACATCGTTGAGAAAATCGTTGAAGGAAGACTCAACAAATTCTACTCAGAAAACTGCCTCCTTGACCAGCCATGGATCAAAGATGACAGCAAAACAATCGGAGACCTTGTTAAAGAATATATCACAAAACTCGGTGAAAACATTAAAGTTAAAAGATTCTGCAGATTCGGAGTAGGGGAATAATCCCCCCTCTCCTTTAACCTTCTTCAAGGAAAAGAACAATGGAAGACATAAAATACAATAGGATTCTCCTGAAACTCAGCGGTGAAGCTCTACAGGGAAACCACTCCTACGGTATAGATCCAGAATTTCTAAGTTCCCTTGCAGAAGAGATAAAAAAAGTTGCCGATTTAAATGTCCAGCTCGCCATTGTAATCGGCGGAGGCAACATCTTCAGAGGTGTAAAAGGTGCAACGCAAGGAATGGACAGAGCAACGGCAGATTATATGGGAATGCTTGCGACGGTTATGAACGCTCTTGCACTTCAAGATGCCCTTGAGAAAAAAGGGCTCAAAACACGCGTTCTCTCAGCAATTGAAATGAGAGAAATAGCAGAACCTTACATCAGAAGAAGAGCAATTAGACATCTTGAAAAAGGAAGGGTGGTCATATTCGCCGCAGGCACGGGAAATCCGTTCTTTACAACCGACACTGCAGCAGCACTTCGCGCAGCAGAAATAAACGCCGACATCCTGCTTAAAGCAACAAAAGTTGATGGCGTCTATACGGCAGATCCTATGAAAGATAAGAATGCTGTAAAACTTGACAAAATATCATATAAAGATGTTATAGTAAAAGGTATAAAAGTGATGGATTCCGCTGCGGTATCACTCTGCATGGAAAACGGAATACCGATAGTTGTATTTGATGTTCGAAAACCTGGAAACCTTGAAAAGGTGGTAAAAGGTGAAAATGTAGGTTCAGTCGTAGAAGGGGAGGCACTATGAGCGACATTATAAAAGATGCTGACAAACGAATGAAAAAAAGCGTTGACGTTTTGAAATCGGAATTCGCAGGACTCAGAACAGGCAGAGCCTCAACTGTTCTAGTTGAAGACATAAAGGTTGATTACTATGGAACAATGACACCTATAAAACAGCTCGCCCAGATTTCTGTTCCGGAAGCAACACAGATAGCCATTCAACCATGGGATATTTCAGTTGTTCCCAACATTGAAAAAGCTATAAGAAACTCCGATTTGGGCGTAATGCCTCAAACAGACGGAAATGTGATAAGAATAAACCTTCCTCCTCTTACCGAAGAGAGAAGAAGAGAACTTGTCAAAAAAGCCGGAAAGATGGCTGAGCAGGCGAGAATAGCCATCAGAAACATTCGCCACGAACTTATGAAAGAACTTGACAGGATGAAGAAAGAGGGCGGCGTGTCAGAAGACGAAATTAAAAGGCTTAAAGATGAACTCCAGAAAGTTACCGATAAATATGTAAAGCAGATTGATGAACTCCTCAAGAAAAAAGAGGAGGAAATTCTCACAGTTTAAGGGAGGTGAAAATGGCTCACGTAATTGACCAAGAAGGATGCATCGGATGCGGCGCTTGCGCTTCTGTATGTCCTACAAACGCTATTCACCCAACAGATGATGGTAAGTACACTATTTCTGCAGAAGATTGTATCGACTGCGGCGCTTGCGTTGAAGTGTGCCCAACAGATTGCATCAGTGCTGAATAATAGCCTGAAAGCAGGGGGGTTCTCCCCCCTTTCTTTTAACTTTCAGCTTTAACTATCACCTTATACAAGCTATCCTTTACATCGTCCAGTATCTCATTACCATAAATCTTTTTAATGGCCGGAAGATTCTTTTTCAAAACAGATTTATCAAACATCAAAAGCATCTTCGCAGCCTGAAGCCTTAAAGAATCATCGTTGTTAAAATCCGATACTATTCCGAGCAGATATTTCACACCTTCCGGACAACTCAATTTCCCCTCTGCCCAAAGAGCAGCACTTCTTACCGATTCATCTGAAGAAAAAAGAAAATCCTTAATAAGAGAACAATACTTCTTGTTTCCTGAGTTTCCTATATAAGTCAAAGCAGAAGTCAGAACAACCGTATCATTATCCTTCAAAAATGGCTTCAAAAGTTCTGATGATACCGCTTTATTTTTGACAAAAGGAAGTCTTAGAGCAAGTCTTCTCTTTATATCTTCATCAGAAACTGCCGATAAGAACATATCCTTGTCAGGATTATTATCGTAAGTAAGAACAACTTCAAGAGCCTTCGATTTTACCTTAGGTTCTATCCAAGTATCAAGACCGCTCTCTATTTTTTTCAAAACAGCCTTTGAAGGACGATGTGTTAAGTAGTAAGAAAGTGCAAGATATCTAACCTGTGGATCGGTAGCGTCAAGATACTTATATACTTCTTTAACATTGTCTTTCCTGAAAGAAAGAGCAAAGAGGGCAGCCTTTACTTCAGAACTATTTCCCTTTTTAAGGACTTTTTCCAATTCTTTGCTACAAACATCGTATTTTGCAAGCCCTTTAATAGCCGCAATCTTTAAATCATCAGAATAACTACCTTTTAAAACTTGACAGAAGAGGTCACCAGCCCTTATGTCAGAAAAAGAAAAGAGAGAAATTAAAATAGCCTTTTTAACATCCTCCACATTCTCTTTTTTAAAAGCTTTAATCAAACAGTTAAAAGCTTTAGTATTGTTTCCGTAATAACCAAGACCCTCCGCTGCGGCTTTCCTGACCTTTTCACTTCCGTCATTTAAGAGAATACGGCAAAACCGTTCAACATAAATAGGATTTTTAGTCCGCGACAGATAAAAAACTGCCAGAACCCTATCCTGAGGATCCTTTGCATTCAGGTTAAACGGAGCAGCCAGAGCCGACGTTCCAATCATTAAAGCAGATAAAACAGTAATTATCTTCCTCATATGCATCTCCATTATTTATCTAACTCTTTATCAAGCTTTTCAAGTAACTTCTCATTTAACTTAACACCGTATTTTTTCCACAAAGACACTGCAAACTCCTGAGCTACACGGGCTCTCTTCTCCTGTCTTATAAGCTTAACAAGCTCAACTTTAGAAATAACTTTCATTTTAGGATGATTGGGATCCTTTTTAAATCCATATTCCCCTTTATGAGCTTCCATGAAATTACTTATATCATCTGAAGTTATCTTCAAATAATCGGCAAGCTCCATATTAAGGTAAGCTTTTTTCAAATATCTAATATAAGTAGCTTTTTTTAATTTCTTCTTTAACTTTTCTGCTTCTTCTCTTTTGATTTTTTTAGCCTTCAAGAGCCCGCTGACATAACTATCTATCTCTTTATACTCATTTTCTATATCTTTTTTATACCTCTTAAAATAGGAGGTTTTTTCAACTCCACTCTTCTCGGCTTCATGTGTAAGAATTTTTTCAAAAGTCAAATCTTTAGTAGCTTCTATAAGGTCCGCCAGAGTAAAATACCAATTACCCTTTCCAACAGCAGCCAACTTCTGCTGTTTATACTGCTTATAGTAACTTTTAATCTCAGGAACTGTCACGCACAGATTATCAACCTTTGTCGTAGCAACGCATTCGGCAGCATAAACATTTCCGAAAAGAATAAAAACAGAAAAGAAGATTGATAACAAAACTCCCATAGAATACCTCCATTTAAAAATGCGGGCAAAGCCCGCATCTAAATTTACCCTACTCAAGTATTACAAAACCGCAGACGAAGATTAAACAAACGGGTGAGATTCCCGCCCGTTAAATTAATCGATATGATGTGACTCTTTATAAGCCTTGAGTTTCTCCTCGTAGCTCTTAATCCAGGGCACATACTTGCTTACATAGTCTGCACCAAGCCTTGGCGTTACACTATCTTCAAGCCACTCAACAAGTTCAGTTGATGCTTTAAATACACCGTCCCACCAGATATAACCCGGAGCGTAATGGAACATTGCAATCTCCGTAGGTCTAACAGCCATTGCACCGATATTTCTAACAATCTTTCTATCAATAGGCGTAGCAAGTCCTTCCTGTTCAAGTTTCTTCTCAACATCAAACGCAATTCTTCTCAAGCTGTCAAGGAATCCGATGGAAAGGTCTCCACCAACAAAGCAGTTTGCAGCCCACTGCTTTGTATGACACTGAGTGCAAACGGCAAACGCCCTCTTCCTGTTCTCAAGACCGTCAGTAGGATATTTAACAGACGGAAGAGCTGGATGAGGTTTGCCATGTTTCCTTACAAATACAAGCCTCCACATACCAAGCTTCCACTTACAGATAGATGCCGGGTTATGAGTCGGAGCGTAAATCATTTTATCGCCTTTAAAGACAGCACCCATGTGACAGCTATCGCAAGTCGGAGCAAAGTAGTCAACGCCGGCCTTCAGAATAGGCTTATCAAGATTCCACTCGTTAAACTGTGAAAGGAACATTGCACCATGCATGGACTTTCCAAACATCTCATAGTTTGGATGGTCTTCAGATTCGTGACATCTACCACAAGCACCGATACCTGCCCTAACAATTTTTAACCTGAAGCTGTGAAACGGGTGACATGCGGCGCAGTTTCCAATACTTCCGTCAGGGTTAATGGTTCCAGCACCCTGCATAGGCCATGTTCTAAAGTCAAAGACCACCCTGTCTTTTGTTTTCTTAACTATAGTGATCTTAGTACCATGACATGAGTAACAGCCCCAGTTAGCAAAGATTTTAACAACTGCTCCAGCTTCAGGTGCAGGCGATTGAAGCTCTTTAGGAACTCCAGCATAAATCCATACAGGATCGTTAACAATATCTTTCCAGGTTGATTCACCGTAAGTGTTCTGATGAGGAATTTTTCTGGTAGCTTTCCAGCCAAGAGCTTTAAGAACTATAACGGCAAAGTTTCCACCTGCTTTTGCCTCTGCTTTCTGAGCAATCAAACCAGAATGGGCATGAATAGAAGCCGTATATTCTTTAACAATCTTCGGGTGACACTTTGCACAGCTTTTTGGCGTAACAAGAGTAGAAATTATAAAGCCATGGTGTTCGTAAGCTGCCGGATTGCTTTTATCAGACTTATGACACTCGTAACAACCTACTTTAAACTTATAGTGAGCGGACCTTTTCCAGTCATTTACAACAAATTGCGTCTTTTTAATATGGCACTCTATACAGGCCCGACTTTCTTTGGAAAATCCTTCTTTCGTAGAAGTGTAAAACATTCCATCAACATCGGCTTTTTCTATTGCTGCATGTGACGGAATAGCAAAAACAGATGATGAAAGACAGAGTCCTATTCCAAAAAGCATCGCCGCTTTAATAAGACTTCTCATCATTACCTCCCTCGCCTCTAATTACTTTTCTGCCATCATACCTTTTGAAAGCATTGCTTCGAGTTTTTCTCTGAAATAATCACCGTGCCCTACACCGTGGTGACAATCAATACAGGTTTTATCCGTTTCACCTTTCTTATATTTTTCATGCATAATGTTGTCTGAAATAACCTTATGACACCCTTTACATGAAGACTCATAGGTATAGCGGTTTCTTTCATCAAGGTTTTTAACCCAATCAAACTTTTCTGGTCCTCTAATATGTCCGATAACATCCCTAACTGCTGCTTTTGTTTTAACAAACAGATAGGTAGCTACATTGGCGTTATGAGGCATATGACAATCTACACATGAAGCCTTGCATGCCCCGGCAGAACCGCTGAGTGGCCCGTGAGCATTCTTTTCCCACGTATCGTAAACAAACTTCATTTCGTGGCAGGAGGCACAAAACTCTGAAGTAGAAGAGTATTTAACTCCCTGCGCCACCAACAGAGAGATAAAAAGTCCTAAAACAAGCCCCCCTGCACAGATGAGAAATGGTTTTTTAGTAGACATTTAATCCCCCTTCGTGCAGGTTCTTAAAAAACCTTATTCTGATTTTTTTAGAAACACCTCAGGTAAAACCAGAACTACGCATAATTCCCTCCCTTATCTGTTTATTTATCTTTACCAATTATAAATTTACCGCATCATAATCTCACCGTCAAGTGGTGAAAAGAAAATTACAAATTAATAAAATTATTGATAACTTCTATCAACTGATTTTCAGAATCATCAAAGAATGGTTGTATCTTTAACCGACCACTAAAACAAAGTAGTATAATTATTGGCTACTGAAAGTTTATAGAGGCGGAGGACTTAAAATGTCAGAAGAGAAGAGAGATTACAAAGAGACATTGAATCTTCCAAAAACATCGTTTCCCATGAGAGGCAATTTACCCAAAAAGGAAAAAGAGATACTCGAAAAGTGGGAAGAGATAGACTTATACAGAAAGGTTCTGGAAAAGAAAGATAAAAGTAAAAAGTACGTCCTCCACGACGGACCACCATACGCGAACGGACACATTCACATAGGTCATGCTCTAAATAAGGTTTTAAAAGACATCATCGTAAAATCAAGAGCTATGGCAGGATACTTTACACCTTACGTTCCGGGGTGGGACTGCCACGGCCTACCTATTGAAAGAGCTGTGTTTCAGAAGCTTAAAAAGAGAAAAGATGAAGTTGATCCGGTAGAAGTAAGGAAAAAGTGCCGGGAATATGCTGAAAACTGGATAAAGATTCAAAAAGAAGAGTTTATCAGACTCGGCGTTATGGGAGACTGGAAAAATCCATACATAACGATGAAACCACGTTATCAGGCAGACATTTTAAGAGAACTTGCCAAATTCTACGGCAAAGGGCTCGTTTACAGGGCTAAAAAGCCGGTTTACTGGTGTCCCAACTGCACAACCGCCCTTGCAGAGGCAGAAATCGAATATAAAGACGAAACATCAAAATCCATCTACGTAAAGTTTGAGATAAAAGATAAAAACTTCCCGGAAAAGAGCTATTTCGTAATATGGACAACAACACCCTGGACTCTACCTGCAAACGTTGCCGTCATCCTCCATCCAGAACTTGAATATCAACTGCTAAAAGATGAAGAAACAGGAGAACACTACATAATAACAACCACTTTAGTCAAAGAATTTGAAGAGAAAACAAAAAAGAAACTAACACCTGTAAAAACATTTAAAGGCAAAGAGCTTGAAAAAGTAAAATACCAACATCCATTCGTAGACAGAGAAGGATTCGCAATACTGGCAGATTTCGTCTCCGACGAAACGGGAACCGGTGTGGTTCATAGTGCACCCGGCCACGGTGAGGAGGACTACATAGCGGCAAAAGGTTATGACCTTCCAGTACTTGCACCTGTTGATGACTACGGTCGATTTACGGAAGAAGCACCGGAATGGCTACAGGGCATGAAGATATGGAAGGCCAACGACATCATCATCGAAAGATTAAAAGAAATCGGACACCTTATGCTTGTTGAAGAGATAAACCACTCATATCCTCACTGCTGGCGGTGTAAAAAACCTGTAATCTTCAGGGCAACACCTCAGTGGTTTATCGCCCTCGATAAAGGTAAACCCACACTTAGAGAAACAGCTCTTTCAGAGATTAAAAAGGTTAAGTGGATTCCTGAATGGGGAGAGATAAGAATCAGCAACATGGTTGAGCAAAGACCCGATTGGTGTATTTCAAGGCAGAGAATATGGGGCGTCCCGATTGTTGCGTTTTACTGTAAAAACTGCGGCAAGCTCATAGCAACAAAGGAAATTGCAGACTATGTCGCAGATATCTTTGAAAGAGAAAGTGCAGACGCCTGGTATGAAAAAGAAGCCAGAGAGCTACTACCGGAAGGTTTCTCCTGTCCTGAGTGTGGCGGAACGGAATTTAAGAAAGAGATGGATATTCTTGATGTATGGTTTGATTCAGGAAGCTCCCACGCTGCCGTTCTTGAAAGGAGAGAAGAGCTTTCCTGGCCTGCAGACATGTATCTTGAAGGTTCCGATCAGCACAGAGGCTGGTTCCAGGCAAGTCTCCTTGAATCCTGTGGAACAAGGGGAAAAGCTCCATATAAATCGGTTCTAACACACGGTTTCACCCTTGACCAACAGGGAAGGAAAATGAGCAAATCCCTCGGGAACGTTATTCCACCTCAGGACGTCATAAAACAGTTCGGCGCTGACATCCTTAGACTCTGGGTATCAAGTGAAAACTTTACAGAAGACGTAAGAATCTCAAACGAAATCCTTAAACAAATAGCTGATGTTTACAGAAAGATAAGGAACACAATGAGATTTATACTCGGGAACTTGAGCGACTTTGATCCCGAAAAAGACACTGTCCCATTCAGCGAAATGGAAGAGATAGATAGATGGGCACTTACAAGGTTTTCCGGTCTTAAAAAAGAGATCATCAAACATTACGAAGACTTTAAATTTAACAGAATATATCGCTTAGTATATAACTACTGTGCAACAGAACTCAGCGCAACATATCTTGACATTCTTAAAGATACACTTTACTGCGAACTTCCCGATTCTAAAAAGAGGAGAAGCGCACAAACCGCAATTTACATAATCATAAGAGAACTCACAAAACTTCTCGCACCCATACTATCCTTTACGATGGAAGAAGTCTATTCTCATATCCCAGGAAAGAAAGAAGAATCGGTATTCATCGAAGAGTTCAAAGGCGAAATCCCGGAAGAGAAAAAACTCCTTCCCGTTTGGGAAAAACTTATAAAGGTGAAAAGTCTCGTAAATAAAGCTACAGAAACGGCAAGAGCTGAAAAGTTAATCGGCCATTCCCTTGAAGCTGCAGTAACAGTCTATGCAGACGGTGACCTTTACCAGCTCCTTAAAAAATACGAAAAAGAACTGCCTTACATTTTCATAACATCAAAGGCAACTGTTAAACCGATTGAAGAAGCACCAGAAACAGCCATAGAAGATGCTGAAATAATAAAAAGAGCAAAGGTCAGCCTAAATAAAGCATCTGGTAAAAAGTGTGAAAGATGCTGGATGTACTCAGAAGATGTTGGAAAAGATCCAGAATATCCGGATGTATGCCCCAGGTGTGCAACAGTTCTAAGAGAATTAGATAAAGGGGAAGAGTAATCTCTCCCCTTCCCTAACCATCTATCGGGAGAACCATTGAGTTTTTACAGGATAAAAGATCTTCCTGAATCTGATCGTCCAAGAGAAAAGCTCCTTAAATTGGGTGCCGAAAACCTGACAGATGCTGAAATAATTGCCATACTTCTTAGAACAGGTATTAAAGGGAAAAACGTAATAGACCTTGCAAGAGAGATTCTAATACACTTTAAAGGAATAGAGGGACTTTCTGAAGCATCCATAAACGAACTTTCCCACTTTAAAGGTCTCGGAAAAACAAAAGCAATAACGCTAAAAGCCGCAATTGAAGTCGGAAGAAGGGCGGGCAAAACGAAAGAGAAGAGGAAGATAGATTCACCGGAAGCCGTTGCCACCCTCCTTGACCACTTAAAATATGAAAAAGTTGAAATATTCGGCACAGTAACACTGAACATTAAGGGAGAATTAATAAATATCCACAACATTACAAAGGGCGGAGCAAACTTCTCTCACATATCTCCAAAAGAAGTATTCCATCCAGCAATAAAAGATTTAGCTGTTGCCGTAATATTTTTTCACAACCATCCATCAGGAGAACCTGCTCCGTCTAAAGAAGATATCTACATAACGGAAAAACTGACAAAGGCGGCAAAGCTCCTTGATATTGAAGTTCTGGATCACATAATAATCGGAAGAGAAAGCTTTTTCAGTTTCAAGGAAAACAATCTGCTTTAAATCAGATCTTTTCTTCCTGCTACAAGCAAATTCCTATAACCGTAAGCTTTAAACAGTTCTCTTATATATTTGGTTGCAAAATTACCGTCAAGTCCAGTGCAAAAGGCAAATGTCTGCTGCCCGCACTCCTCCACGACATCGTTTAAAAACTTGAGCTTTCTGCCTTTCTTGGTCCTTTTATAAAGGGGATCCCTCCACTGCCTTACCATGTTGGCTTTACATTCGTGAATCTCCAGCCCTTTGGGCCCAGAAAAAGCAACATCTACCTCTTTGTCAGAAATCTTCATCATTCCCTTGTAAAGCCTGCACTGATTAAATCGCCTCACCCTGCCTTTGAGGCAAACAGGCCCGTTCTTTGAAAGCACCGCTTCCAGAAAATTTCCCCTCTGCGAGTCAGTTCTCCTAAGAAAAAAAGATTTTAGAATGGACAGTAACTCTACAGCTGCGGCAAAGGAGAAAATACCGAGCTCGTAACACTCTCTGACTGCATGGAAAACTCTTTCAGCAGTCACCCTATCAGAATCTGTAGGCCTGTAAGTATTAATAAGAGCAAAAACAAAAGGTTTAACCTCAGGATACCTTTTCATAAAACGAAAAAGTTCCTTCATCTCGTCGGAAATGAGCAATTTCAAACTTTTTCCTTTTCTACACGAACACTTTTTCATAGATTTTTAACCTCCTTGAAAATAGCGGGCAAAACCCTGGCAGCAGAACCTCTAAAAACAAAATCACACTGTTTTGAAAGGGAAGTTTCCTCAGGATTAACTTCAACCAAAACAGCACCAGATTCCTTCGCAACTATTGGAAGTGCAGCTGCAGGCTGAACAAGAGCAGAAGTACCAACAGAGAAAAAAACGTCCGAACCTTTAGACACAGAAAAGGCTTGAGACAAAACGTCTTCGGGAAGAGCTTCCCCAAACCATACAACCCCCGGACCTAGAATCTCTCTGCAGACAGGACAAATAGGTAAGTCTCTTTCAGTAAACCCTTCCAGAATCTTTTCTTTGAAATCAACATCGGAAAGTCCTTTTAAAAACTCCTTATCTACATAAGGGAAAATGTTAGCAAACTCTTTTTCTGTAAATACCGCACCGCAAAATTTACATTTCCCCTCAAAGATATTGCCGTGAAGCTCTAAAAAGTTTTTCGAACCTGCCTCTCTGTGCAAGCCATCAACATTTTGAGTAATAACTACAACCCTATCTTTTAAAAAGTTCTCAAAATTTACAATTGCAATATGGCCGGGATTCGGGATTGCATTTGCTATTAACCACATACGGTAAAGATACCAATTCCACACCTTTAAAGGATCATTTAAAAAAGCATCAAGTGTGGCAAGCTGGTAGTGTACGATATTTTGTGTAAGCTTGAGAAATGGGATAACCTCCTGGGGAACACCCCACAAATACCAACCCCAGGAGGCAAAAATGGAACTACAGAAGATTTTACCAGACCTAGTTAAGGAAGTGGTAAAGCAAACCTTAGAGTCAATCATGACGGCTGAAAGAGAAGTGTTTCTTAAAGAACATGGAGGAACAAAGAACGGCTTTTACGTTAGAAACTTAGATACTGTTATCGGTAAGCTTGAAAATCTGAGAATTCCAAGAGATAGAGAGGGAAAATTCAGAACAAAGTTGATAGAACCTTATAGAAGAAGAGATATCAATCTTGAAGACTTAATACTTGGGATGTTTGCCTCTGGTATGAGTGCAAGAGCAGTAGCCCAGGCTCTTGAAAGCGTGTTTGAACTTAAATACTCACCCTCAACCATAAGCAAAATATCGCAGGTAACCTTAGAGGAAATA
>NZ_MOEN01000032.1 GCF_001968985.1 Desulfurobacterium indicum
TATTTCCTCTAAGGTTACCTGCGATATTTTGCTTATGGTTGAGGGTGAGTATTTAAGTTCAAACACGCTTTCAAGAGCCTGGGCTACTGCTCTTGCACTCATACCAGAGGCAAACATCCCAAGTATTAAGTCTTCAAGATTGATATCTCTTCTTCTATAAGGTTCTATCAACTTTGTTCTGAATTTTCCCTCTCTATCTCTTGGAATTCTCAGATTTTCAAGCTTACCGATAACAGTATCTAAGTTTCTAACGTAAAAGCCGTTCTTTGTTCCTCCATGTTCTTTAAGAAACACTTCTCTTTCAGCCGTCATGATTGACTCTAAGGTTTGCTTTACCACTTCCTTAACTAGGTCTGGTAAAATCTTCTGTAGTTCCATTTTTGCCTCCTGGGGTTGGTATTTGTGGGGTGTTCCCCAGGAGGTTATCCCATTTCTCAAGCTTACACAAAATATCGTACACTACCGGAATAGGAGATGGAACATCAGAACTTCCAGAAATATTAAAGTCATCCGATTTACCTACAACTATTTCTGTCATATTGTTATAAGTGGTCAATTCGCCAGCAGCCGTCACGTTATCTCCCAAAGAAACGGTAGGATGTTCAATTTCTCCCAACCATAAAGCTATACCTCTGGTCGTATCCTGAATGGTTATAAGATTTCCAAAAACACCGGTTACGATACCAGAAACTTGAACATATTTATTTTCCAATTGAGAAAAATCCTCATAGGCTTCCTCAATATTATCGAGTTTAATAACTTCAGAATCTACATCTGCATGGCCCCATATATTTACATCATCAGCGCTTACAAGTTTAAGTTCTTTTGTTCCTCTAAAAGCTGTAACTTGCCCTCTCATAACTATTTCATCACCTACAGAGAAATCTGGATGATGGCAATCTCCAGCCCAAACAACAATTTCTCCGGTGGAGTCTTTAAGGGTTAACAAATTCCCATCATACGCAACATTCGTAATAGTTGCATTAACCTTCACAAAACGACCATAATAATTGTTGAAATTCGTATCATTGGTAATCTCAGAAATTGTCATAAAAGGATTTTTGGAAAACTTATAAACTATCGTCCTATTGTAATAATCCCCGTCAGAAGTTTTAACAGAAACTAAAACATTATGATTTTTATCATCTATTTCTGTCGGTTCCAGCGTTCCATTTACATGATACCAGGAGATACCTGGAGCACTAACCTCCTCAAAACTCAAAGAATGAGCCGTTCCGTTATCTACTTTGTAAATCACACTTGAAATTGTTTTATTAGCATAATAAACGTTCAAATCTAAAGATTTAGGCTCGGACATAACTACATCAACGGGAGAAAGCAAATTGATTTGCTTTGTTGTTTCTATACCTTTATAAAATCTTTCAACTTTTCCATCTTTGATGTAATAAACTGCATAACCCATAGGATTTCCATCAGGAGTCTTACCGGTTTGCCACCAGTCCCCGCACAAAGCTCCATCCTGATACTCAGGAATTCCGTCCCTATAAATCAATCTATTATCATGGGTATGACCGGCAATTATCAACATGTGAGATTTATAAGGTTTAACTGCCTCCATAAAAGCTGAATAACTATCATTATCCCAGGAACCAAGAGGCTGATGATAAGCTATAACCATAAAATCATCAGAGTGAGCTGCCAGATCCTGTTTCAACCAATCAAGTTCATCATCAGGAAGTTTAACGGTTCTATAACCTGTTTCGGGAATTTCTTCAGGATCAAGCATAATAAAATGATATTTTCCTTTAGTATAAGAGTAATAAGTCTTTGTCATACCTTTATCAATATATTCAAATATCAAACCGTTATCATAACGAGGATCTTTAGTTTCTGGAGAAGTAGCATTGTAATATTTTATACCAGCAGGATCATGATTACCCGGCGCAAATAAGAAAGGAATTGTTGCACTTTGAATTGGCGATAAAATAGTAGCATTAACTAATCTATACCACCTTTCATCAGTATCCAGATCATGACTGTCTGCAAGAGCAACAATATCACCTGTATCAACAAGAAGATCCGGTTCCAGAGAAATTACCTGAGAAATCGCCTCATTCATAGTTTTAACCGGCGGGATTGTTCCACCAAAAACATCGCCAACCTCAGTATCGTTTGTAAGATGTACATCTGCAAAATGGATAAAGAAAACATCTCCAAACCTGGAAGTTGCATTTGCGGTTGAATTAGAAGAACTCTCCGTTATACCGCCACAACTAGCAATAAAAGATGCTGCAGAAAGAGCAGTAAACATAAAAAACAACCCTCTCTTTTTCTTTAAAAACATAAAACCTCCTCCTTAGTAGATTTTTCACCATAAATGTTATTTGAAAATAAGTTAAGAGGTTGTTAAATTATGGAATAATATGGATATACTACTTTAAACATGCGGAGGAAAAGATGAAAATAGCCGTTCCTGTAACTGAAGATAAAAGAGAAACAGAAGTTACAGAGTTTGGAAGAGCACCGTTTTTTGCAATCATAGAAGAAAATAATGTTAGATTCGTTAAAAATCCGGGCAGTGAAGCTTCAAGCGGTGCCGGTGTAAAGGCATCCCAGTTCATAATTAATGAAGGTGTTGAAAAAGTTATTCTAAAAAAACCTGCCGGTCCCCACGCTTCATCAGCATTAGAACAGGCAGGCATAAAAGTTGAAATAAGAGAAGGATTAAAAACATTAAACGAAATTTTTTAAGTTTTCATAAATCTCTTTTATGGCCGTTGAAAACAGAGACTCGGGGAAAATCTCAACTGCAGGTTTTCCCTGGAGCATTGCATTTACAACATTTTTATCGTAAGGAACATATCCCACAATATCAGCTTTCACACCCTTAAAAAACCCTTCAACCACAGGCATAAAATCGGAATTAATATCAAATTTGTTAACCACACCTACCCGTCTAACACCGAAATGGTCAAGAACTTTTACTAACCTTCCCGCATCAGAGAGAGAAACCTCCGTAGGCTCAACGACTACTACAACAAGGTCACTTCCATTAACGCTGGCCACTACTGAACAGCCTATACCAGCAGCTGCATCAACAACCATTAAATCTTTGTTGAAAGATTGAGCAAGCTTTTTTGCCTTAAAAACAAGCTTCCCAGAGTTGGGGCGGCCTGGAAAAAGCTGTGCAGAAACAAACTCAAAATCATAATCAGTCTTTCCCCACCTAATAACACCGGGAATTGTCTCCTTAAAAGAGATTACAAAGTCGTGAGGACAGACAATAGAACAAACGTTACATCCTTCACACAATACCTCATTCACGCGATAAACCTTTCCATCTCTCTCTATACACTCATATGGACAGTGCCTCGCACATAAACCGCAACCGTTACATCTATCACCATCTATAACAGCCACTCTCTCTCCAGAAAGTGACTCTTCTCCCTCCCAATCTTTAACATTTAACAGTATATCAAGGTTTGGAGTATCGGCATCAGCATCAACAGCAATCAGATCATTCTCCTTACCGAACAGGTAGAGAAGAGAGGCTGTTATGGAAGATTTACCAACACCGCCTTTTCCACTTGAGACAGTTATCTGCATGCTTCCTCCAAAATTCTATCTTTCAAGTTTTTAAAAATCTCAGCCTCGGGAAGAGAAGTTGTAACAATAGGCTCATTTTCAAAATAGCCTTTAATAATATTTTTGCTGTAAGGTATCCTGCCTACTACTTTTACACCGTATTTATTGCACAAATTTTCAACAATAGATTCATTTCCCGTGCCGCTTCTGTTTATAACAACAACCGTTTTTCTTTCAAGCTGCTTCGTAACTTCAAGAATTTTCTGCAAATCTCTTACCCCAAAAGGAGTAGGCTCTGTAACTGTCACGACAAGATCAACATTTTCAAGAGCTTTAAAAATGCTATTACCGGCACCAGCAGCAGTATCAAAAATCAAATCGGAATACCTGCTCAACGCATACTTTCTGGTTTCAAGCAAAACCTTATAAGTCTTCTTTTCACCTTCAAGAAGTTCTCCGGTAATCAGCGGAAAACCGTAGGGTGTCAAATTCTCATATATCTTACCCACCAACCTTTTTCCTTCTCCTATTGCTTCTCTGGAAGGGCAAACAAGTTTACATCCCCTACATCCACCGCAAAGTTCGGGTATAAGAATAGGTTTACCGTCCCTTCCACTTATTATCGCGTTATCGTGACAGGCATCTACACACCTTCCGCAGGCGAAACAGGCTTCATGATTAAAAACAGGCTGAAAAAGATTCACATCTTTAACTTTAACAAGCTCTGTAGAAAGAAGAATGTGATCATCAGGTGCCTCAACATCAAGATCAACAAGGGCAAAACTCTCTAAAAGAACGGTGATATTCGTCGAGACGGTAGATTTACCGGTACCTCCCTTACCGCCGGAAAACGCTATTATCATTAACTAAGCCTCCACCAAACTTTATTAGTATTTTCAAACCAATCGGCAAAAAAATTATGCTGTAATACGAGAAATAATATCTTTAAGTGTCCCGGAAGCTCCAGTAACAGCCTCTATCCCAAACTGTTTAAAAAATAATTTCGCCTTTTCTCCCATCCTGCTAGCGATAATCATATTTACACCTTTCTCGGCAAGCATCCTCGGAATCTGACCTGCAGCATGTTCAACAGCAGGATTTGGAAAAATGGATAGGTTAATACTTTCTCCTTCAACATCTATAATTGCAAAATAGGGAGCATGACCAAAATGCTCACAGATAGTTGAATCCAAACCGTTATCCTCGTTAACAGGAACTGCTATACGCATTCTTAACCTCCTGAAAGTTTTATTTGTCTTTACGTATTAATTAATACTATAACTTTTGAACGTCAACAACAAGAAAAAAAACAGGTCCTCTGGTATATAGTGAAAAACAGATATTGACTTCATGTAAAAATTTTGTAAAAATAGCTTTCGGCACGCTAATATTTGGTAAAGGGAGAAAAGGTTATGTTTTTTTCCTGGCTTCACCTTGCTATCATACTTTTCATGGTCGGAGGCTTGGCATTTGGCGTAGGTCCACTTATGGCCTCAACCCTTCTTTCTCATAAGATAAAAGACGAACTTCTATATACACCTTACGAATGCGGTATGGTGCCTCACGGAAACGCATGGGGCAAATTCGGAATCAACTATTACTTTTACGCGCTTATATTTCTTGCTTTTGACGTTGATGTTCTTTACCTGTTCCCCGTTGCCGTTTTTTATCCAAAAGCTCCAGGAATCATACCATTCATAGATGTTCTCATATTTGTTGGAATACTTGGAGCCGCGGTTATATACTTCCTTAAAAAAGGAGTCTTTACATGGCCGAGAAAGATAAACATACAACAGAACCAATGATAAAACCGAAAGTTGTTCCTCCAGTTGTCCAGTTTGCTGTAGCGGAAAAGTTTATTGAAATGTGCCGCTCTCTATCTATATGGCCTATGGCCTTCGGCCTTGCGTGTTGTTCTCTTGAAATGATGGCAGCTGGAATGAGCAGATTTGACCTTGCAAGGTTTGGTTCTGAGGTATTCAGGCCATCTCCAAGACAGGCAGATCTTATGATAGTGCCGGGAACCATCTCAAAGAAAATGGCTCCTGCGATCGTAAGACTTTACGAACAGATGCCTCATCCTAAATGGGTCATAGCTTTCGGAAGTTGCGCTATATCAGGAGGGCCTTTCGTTTTCAAAGGTCAGTACGGCATAATAGAAGGTATAGATAAACTTATCCCCGTCGATGTTTATGTTCCGGGATGTCCTCCAAGGCCTGAAGCACTCTTTGAAGCAATTTTCAAACTTCAAGAACTTATAAGCGGTAAACGCTGGTGGCCAGAACCTCCAAAGGAGGTTAAATAATGGAAAATTTCCTTATCGGAATTGACATAAAGATTATTGAAGATGAAAGGCTAAAGGGAAGCAAAAAGCAGATTCTTATAGACCCGCAAAACATAAGAGAAGTTACAAAAAGATTCAGAGAGAACGGTTATTTTCTTGAAGACGTAATGTCCATGGAATTTAAAGAGTGTTTTCACCTTCTTTACAGATTCAATCACTTTGAAAATCCCGGGACAATTACAGTAAGAACATCTATAGAAAAAGAACCTGCAGAAATAGAATCTATTTCCGACATATATCCCGGTGCTCTGTGGCATGAAAGAGAAGTATACGAATTCTTCGGAATAAACTTTAAAGGACATCCGGATCTAAAGCCACTGCTTCTTCCCGCTGAAGACTTTGAAGGAAACCCTCTAAGAAAAGACGAAAAGAGCGCTAAGTCTATTAAAGACATTTTCCCGATGTTCTTTGAGGAATCAGAGCAAGAAGAATCTGAAGGTAAAGAGGAGCAATCCTGATGGAATTCTGGAAAGAGGACTTTTATTCAAGAAAGTTTGCTGAAAAGAAAAGGGACGATACGATAATCGTTAATATGGGACCTCAGCATCCGGCAACACACGGTGTGTTGAGAGTTTTAGTAGAACTTTATGGTGAGTATATCGTTCGCAGTGAATGTGTTCTCGGGTATCTCCACAGAATGCAGGAAAAGATGGGAGAAGTTAAAACTTTCCCTCAGTTTTATCCAAACACTGGAAGATTGGACTATGCCCACGCCCTTGCATGGAATTGGGCATATGTAGGAGCTGTTGAAAAGTTAGCCGGTATAGAAGTTCCCGAAAGGGCAGAATACATAAGAGTTATCACTACTGAGCTAAACAGAATATCTTCTCATCTGCTATGGTGGGGCGTTTATTTACTTGACCTTGGAGCCTTCACCCCCGTAATGTATGCTTTTGAAGATAGAGAAATTCTTCTTGATATTTTGCAAAAAATAACAGGTTCAAGATTAACATACACCTATTTCCGCTTTGGCGGTGTATTCCAGGATATAGATTCTAAATTCATAGAACAAACAAAAACGTTCTGTAAGAGGATGCGCTCAAGGCTAAACCTTTACAGAGATTTTGTAACGGAAAATATCATTTTCAGAAAAAGAGTTGAAGGCGTCGGCGTTTTCTCAAAAGATCTCATAACCAAATACGGCGCAACAGGACCGGTTGCAAGAGGTTCAGGCATCAAATACGATGTTAGAAAAGCTGAACCTTACGGAGTTTACGACAAATTTGACTTTGAAATCCCCGTGGAAGAATCAGGAGACTGTTTGGCAAGATACATGGTTAGAATGAAAGAGATAGAGCAGAGTCTAAATATTATAGAACAGGCTTTAGAAGGGCTCCCCGAAGGAGATTTCCGAAATAAAAAAGCACCAAAAATCCTCAAGCCACCACCGGGAGAAGCTTACTTTTCTGTTGAAAGTGCAAGAGGAAAGGTAGGTATCTATGTTGTAAGTGATGGAGGGCTTAATCCTTACAGGGTAAAACTTCGTTCTCCGACATATTCAAACTTAAGCCTTTTGAACGAAGCATCTGAAGGAATGTTACTTGCAGACTACGTTGCAACACTGGGAAGTTTAGACCTTGTTATTCCGGAGATAGACAAATGAGTGGAATAATAGGAACACCGCTATTTAAAATTATAGTAGGACTTGTTACAGTCCTGATGTTTATAGGACTAAACGCAATCCTGTTAGGTTACGGTGAAAGGAAGATATCAGGATTTATTCAAAGAAGATTAGGGCCTTATGCTGTAGGTCCTCACGGTATTTTTCAAATGATGGTTGATATGGTTAAACTAATGACAAAACAGCTTGTTACGCCTAAACAGGCGGACAAGTATCTTTACTGGGCTGCTCCTCTTATAGCCTTTATGGCTGTTCCAGTTCTCTTTATAGCAATTCCTTTCAGCCCAACATTTACAGTTTTAGACGTTAACCTGGGAATCGTTTTAATACTTGCATTCGCGGGACTTAACGTTCTCGCCCTCTGTATAGGTGGCTGGGGTTCAAACAATAAATGGTCTTTACTTGGAGCTGCACGTTCAGTTTCACAGTTTATAGCTTTCGAAGTCCCCATATTGCTTGTTGCTCTTGCCATTGCCATGATGACGGGAACATTAAATCTATCCGAAATAGTTAATCAGCAGGGAAACTTTCCCTGGCAGTGGAATATAGTTGTTCAACCGTTAGCATTTGTAATCTTCTTTGTAGCATCACTTGCAGAGATGAACAGAGTGCCTTTTGACCTTCCAGAAGGTGAAAGTGAATTAACCGCAGGTTACAATACAGAGTACGGCGGCATGGGATTCGGCCTTTTTGTTCTTGCAGAATACACTCACGTTGTAGTTGCATCTTCTGTAATGACCGCTCTCTTCTTGGGCGGATGGAAAGGTCCATTCCTTCCGGGTATATGGTGGTTTCTCTTAAAGATGTATCTACTCTGTTTCATTATTATCTGGATAAGATGGGCATATCCAAGAGTTAGATTTGACCAGCTTCTTAACCTGAGCTGGAAATATCTTATTCCAGCAGGCATAATAAACCTTCTTGCAACGGCATTTTTAGTAAAACTTTTCTAAAACTGGAGAGGAAAAAGTGGCTCTGGCACAAAATATAAAAGAATTTATAAAAGGTATTAAAAGCCTCTTCGTAGGTATGAAAATAACAGGTGAATATCTTGTTAAACCAAAGATAACCGTAAACTATCCATGGGAAACGGTAGGCAAAGAAGGGCTTGAAGGTTTTAGAATGGTAATCAAGCTCGTTCCTGTTCCCCCTAACGGCAATAAACATAAATGTGTTGCCTGTGGAATGTGTGCAAGGAGCTGTCCTTCTAACTGTATAAAGCTTGATGTAAAACAAACTGTTGAAGAAGTGGAACTACCAGATGGTAAAAAGAAAAAGAAGGTCAACAGAAAACTTCAAGGATTTTACGTCGACTTTTCTCTATGCAGTCTATGTGGATTATGTGTTGAATCATGTCCAACCAAAACACTCCAGTTTTCTAATTACCCTTATATTGTAGGAACGAGTAGAGACGATTTTGTTTACAACATTCTTGAAGATTTCAAGAAAAGATACGGAGAGGAAAAATGACAGATCAACTTGCTGGATACATAGCTTTTGGAATTTATATACTTATAATCCTGGCTGGCGGTGCGCTTGCGATATTCAGTAAGAACCTTATAAGGTCTTTAGTAGGACTTATTGTAACTCTATTTGGGGTGGCCGGAATGTATCTACTTATGGCAGCCCCCTTCATGGCATTAATGCAGATAATGATCTATGTTGGTGCTGTCAGCGTCTTGATGTTCTTTGCGATAATGCTTACCAGAACAGATTGTGAAGCCAATTTAAGCATCAAGAGGCTTCTTAAAAGTGTAATTTCGGCAGGTATAGCTACTGTAACAATGGTTTTAACAATCGCAAGAAGCAGGATAAACTATACACTTCCACAGGAAGTTAATATAAAAATTTTAGGAAAGGCTCTTTTGACAACATACATGCTTCCTTTCGAACTTATCTCTATAGTCCTTTTCGTAGCTATGGCAGGTGCTGTAGCTCTCGGATTTGAGAGAAGGAGGGGAAAAGAATGATTCTCTCACCACTTACACTCTTTCAATTTACAGGGGCACTACTGTTTTTCATAGGTGCCACATGTATGATATTTAAAAGAACATTTATAGGCATGCTAATCGGAGTTGAGATAATGCTAAATGGTGCCGGACTTTCTCTTGTCGCAGCTTCTCAATTGACTACTGCAGACAGCGCTACAGGACAGATAGGCGCACTACTCATAATGGGCCTTGCAGCTGCAGAAGCAACTCTTGTTCTTGCAATAGCTCTGGTGGTATACAGAAGATTTAAAACCGTTGAATCTGAAAAAGTAGCAACGTTGAGAGGTTAAAGAATGAAAGAATTTGTAGTCAGCGCTCAAATGGCGATTCCATTAATCCTTACCGGTATAGCACCTCTGCTTATAGTGCTTATGAGGAAGGATCCAAATAAAAGAGAAATGGTCTCCTTCATCATCGCCATTCTGACATTTTTATCAGTAATATCACTCGTGCCGCCGGTATTAAATCACAAGGTTCTCATATATAAGATATCCGAACTTATACCGGGAATATCCTTTAAACTTGCCGTCGACGGAATGAGCCTTCTGTTTGCCATTGTATCTTCTTTCTTATGGATATTCGCCACAAGTTACAACATAGGATACATGCGCTCTTTAAAAGAACACGCTCAAACCCGTTTCTTTGCATTCTTTGCACTGGCAATTTTTGGTGCTCTGGGCGTTGCTTTTAGTGGTAACATTTTCACAATGTATTTCTTCTATGAAGTCATAACCGTTGCTACTTTTCCTCTTGTTGGACATGAACAAACCGAAACAGCTCTGGAAGGTGCTAAAAAATACCTGATATACCTTATGGGAACATCAAAACTTTTTCTCCTTCCTGCAATGATATTAACATACGTTTATGCCGGAACACTCGATTTCAACCTGATGGACCTTACCCATGGAATATTCCCCACAACAACACCACATTGGATAATGATATTAACATACGCGCTTTATATAGCAGGTATCGCAAAGGCAGCTATCATGCCGCTTCATAACTGGCTTCCATCAGCTATGGTTGCTCCAACACCTGTATCTGCACTTCTCCACGCAGTTGCCGTAGTTAAAGCTGGTGTTTTCTCAATCGCAAGGATTGTTCTATGCGTAATGGGAATAAATGCAATGCACAGACTTCATCTTGATATACCTACAGCTTACCTTGCATCATTTACAATACTCGTTGCTTCGATAATCGCTCTAACAAAAGATGATTTAAAAGCAAGAATTGCATACTCAACTATCAGTCAGCTTTCATATATAGTTTTAGGTGTTGTTTTACTCGCTCCAGCGGCTATACAGGGAGGGCTTTTTCATATTGCTGCCCACGCATTTTCTAAGATTACTCTCTTCTTCGCCGCAGGTGCTATATACGTAGCTGCTCATCTTAAAAAGGTGAGCCAGCTTTCCGGCGTTGGTAAGAAAATGCCAATAACGTTCGGAATGTTTGGACTTGCAACAATAAGCATGATCGGTTTACCACCGGCTGTCGGTTTTGTAAGTAAATGGTATTTAATAGAAGGAGCACTTAACATACATCAGGTAATTTTTATGGTCGTGCTTCTTATAAGTGCTCTTTTCAACGCAGCTTATTTTGTCCCTATTGTTTATAAAGGATTTTTCGAGAAACCAAAACCGGGAATTGACATAGAACACATATCAGAAGCACCGCTAACAATGGTAATACCTTTAACAGTTACAGCTATAATGTCTCTGCTGCTGGGTATTTACCCTTACTTCTTCCTCAATCTTATTCAGACACTCTGGAGGTAAGGAATGGATATTGTAAAGATTTTAGAAACGTTAAGGGATAACAGCCATAAGCTAAAGCTGTTATGGTGGACATTTCTGGCTTTTACAGTAATTTTAAACATATTCATAAAGCCTCACCATCCCCATTTTGAATGGGAGAAAATCCCGGGAGCATGGGGAATATTTGGCTTTGTATGTTCAGTTTTTCTCATTCTTTTCATGAAGAAAGTTGTTTATCCATTAATAAGCCGTCCAGAGGGGTACTATGAGTGCTAATTTTATCCATCCCGCAATATTTTTCTTTATACTGGCAGTGATTGTGCCTATCCTCGGAAAGGATAGACATCACATATGGAAATGGTTTTTACCGATACCCGGTCTTCTTGCTCTTATCATTAGTATGTCTTTAAAACCAGGAATTTATCCTTTAGGACATTATCTTGGATATACGCTGAATGCCAGAGTTTCTACACTGTCACTTATATTTGCAAACATCTTTGCAATCGAAGCCATAATTGCAATGATATTCTCAATGCACGTTAAAAATCCATGGCACCATGTTGCCGCTGCCACATACGTAGGCGGTGCAATGGCATGTATTTTCTCCGCAGATTATCTCACGCTATATATATTCTGGGAACTGATAGCTGTAGCTTCCGCCTTCTTGATATGGCTTAACGAAGATCTCGATTGTGCACCGGTAGTCGCCTTTAGATATTTGCTTTTTCACATTGTTTCAGGACTGTTCCTGCTGGCCGGCATAATGCTCAGATATAAATATGTGGGGAATTTTGACTTTTCCACTATAGACATTCATCATCTGGCATCCTTTGACTGGTTAATCCTTATAAGTTTTGCCATAAATGCTGCAATTGTACCTTTACACGCGTGGATTCACGATGCATATCCTCGTTCAACAGTAACAGGTATTACCTTTATGAACGCATATACTACAAAGACAGCAGTTTTTGCACTGGCAACAGTATTCCCCGGAATGTATCTGTTAGCCGTTGCAGGAACAATAATGACCATTTTCGGCGCTGCTATGGCACTGATTGAAAACAATGCAAGAAAAATCCTTACATATCACATTATTTCCCAAGTCGGCTATATGGTAGCCGGTATTGGAATAGGAAACTCTTTGGGATTTAACGGCGGTATCGCTCACGCTTATGCTGATATTCTTTTTAAAGGACTTCTATTTATGGGTGTAGGCGTAATCATAGAAGCTACAGGAAGGAGAAAACTTACAGAAATGGGAGGACTTGCCTACAAGCTTCCATGGACAATGATCTTCTACATGGTAGGAGCCCTATCTATTTCAGGTGCACCGCTGTTCGCTGCGTTTGTTACAAAAACAATGGTTATAGCCGGTGCTGCCGAAGAGCACATGAAAATACTCGCCCTCGGACTTGAAATTGCTGCCGTAGGTACTTTTCTCTCTGTTGGACTTAAACTTCCATATTTTGCATTCTTTCATAAAAAAGAATTTGACGGAGAAGTAAAACCTGTTCCTAAAAATATGTATGTCGGCATGGCAATGGCAGCATTTATGTGTATCCTTGTGGGTTCATATCCTCATTACCTCTACCACATGCTTCCGATTCAGCCTGTTGAATACCATCCATACACAGCTGCGCACGTATTATCTACCGTTCAACTATTAGGCTTTACGGGACTTGGTTTTTACCTTTTGAGAAAAATTGTTAAACCTCATGACAAAATTATTCTTGATCTCCAATATCTCTATTATGACTTTGTCAAATGGCTGATGATGATCTTTGCCGAATTTGTTGCTGCAATAGATAGCTTCTGGTCAACTCTTTACAAGAGAGTTGGAGTTACATTGCTGATTATAGTATCTCAATTTACGTCTATATTTGACAGAGGTGTAATTGACGGTGTTGTTGACGGAAGTGCGAAAGCGGTTGAAAAGAGTGGTGGCGTATTAGGCAATCTTCAAAGTGGCAATCTTAATGAATATATCGAATACGCTTTAAGTTTCGGTTTTGCAATAATCCTGATTCTTTACTTTATACTACATTAAAATGGAGTGGCACCAATGGTTTTAACTGGATTGATACTGTTTCCGATAGTTGCAGCGATAGTTATTCCTTTCCTTAAAGGGGGAAAGACAGTAAGGTTTTATACGCTGATAGTTGGACTGATTGAAATAGGACTATCAATACCTCTTATAACAGAATTTAAACCAGGTGCAGGATTTCAGTTTGTAGAAAAGGTAAAGTGGATTCCTTCTCTTGGACTCAACTACTACGTAGGCGTTGATGGTATAAGCATTTTAATGATTTTGTTAACCGTATTCCTGCTCCCATTAACTGTTCTCTGTTCATGGACTTACATTAAAAAGCGCGTAAAAGAATTCCATGTTGCGCTTTTGCTAACCACAGCTGCATGTATCGGACTATTTTCTGTTCTCAATCTTGTTCTCTTCTATATATTCTGGGAAGCAATGCTAATTCCTATGTTCCTCATCATAGCAGTTTGGGGAGGACCAAGAAAGAAATATGCTTCCGTGAAATTTTTCCTCTACACTCTGGCAGGAAGTGTTCTACTACTTGTTGCAATTATTGCGTTCTATAAGAGTGCAGGAACATTTTCTATTCCTGAACTTATGAAACATAAATTTGGTTTAACCTTTCAAATATTCACGTTCCTTGCCATGGCTCTTGCCTTCGCTATAAAGGTTCCTATGTTCCCGTTCCACACATGGCTACCTGCTGCCCACGTTGAAGCACCGACAGCAGGTAGTGTTATTCTTGCATCTGTTCTGTTAAAAATGGGAACTTATGGTTTTCTAAGACTTTGCCTGCCACTGGCACCGGAAGCAAGTGTTACACTCGCACCTCTTATGATAGTGCTTTCAGTAATATCCATTATCTACGGCGGATTTGTAGCACTGGGACAAACAGACATTAAAAAACTTATTGCCTACTCGTCTGTTGCCCACATGGGATTTGTAACGTTAGGTATATTTATGTTCAATTTCAGAGGCATTGAAGGCGCACTTATGCAAATGCTTAACCACGGTATCACAACAGGTGCCCTCTTTATGCTGGTTGGCGCTCTGTATGAGAGAAGTCATAGCCGGGAAATAGAAGATAACCTGGGACTCTCAAAATACATGCCCATATACATAGGTTTCTTCCTCCTGTTTGCACTATCCTCATTTGCCTTTCCTGGAACAAACAGTTTCGTTGGTGAAATGCTGGTTCTAATAGGAACCTTTGCAAAAGATGTTCCGCTGGGACTTGCAGTTATCCCGGGAGCACTTCTTGCAGCCGCTTACATGCTTAGACTCACTCTAAAACTTGCATGGGGAGAACCTTCAAAGGCAAAAGATTGGAAGGATTTAACGTTAAGAGAAATAGTAATGCTTTTACCACTCGCGTTTTTTGTAATTTATATAGGTGTTGCTCCGGGAATTTTCCTTAAAACAATAGATCCGTCTATTAAAACGCTTATAACTCATGTTGAGAAAAATTCCAACGGAAAACTTATTAACAGACATATTATTCCTTCTTACGGAGAGAGGCAATGAACGGAATAGTAATGCTTTTACCTGAACTATTTCAACTTTTAATAGTTATTATTCTTTTTCTTGTAGCTCTGGGAAAAGAAAAGAGAGAATTCTCCTGGTTGCCTTTTCTGACGGGTGCAGGTGTTGTCGTTGCTGCAGTTTCGTTGTTCAACTCAGGGATAATGTTCTACGGAACTTACAAAATAGACATGTTATCTCAATTTTTTAAACTGTTAATAGCAATTGGCTTTTTTATCGTCTCTCTCCTTCACTTAAAAGGTATAGATGAAAATCGTCATGCAGATTATCTGCTGCTTATTTCAATAAGTGTTCTGGGACTTATGTTGCTTTCTTCTTCAGTTGAACTCATAACAATATACATATCCCTTGAAATTGCTTCATATGCACTTTACGCAATAGTTCCATTAAGGGCAGAGAGCAAAGAAGCCGCCGAGGCAGGCATAAAATACATCCTCTTCAGCGCCGTGATGACAGCTGTTTCTCTTTACGGTTTATCTTTCATATATGCAGATGCTCATACGACAATGCTTTCTCAATTCAAAAACATCGGTTGGACATTATCAGCCCATCCAATGGCAACATTTGGAATAACATTGTTCTTAATCGGATTTTTATTCAAGTTAGCACTATTTCCATTCCATTTCTGGGCACCTGATGTTTATCAGGGAATGGCAAACGAAACAGCAGCTTATGCAACGACACTACCAAAACTGGGAACAATCGTTGTATTAATAAGGCTCTTAGGTGCTGTTTATCCTTCTGCAGCTATAGCATCTGTTCTAGCAGTTTTTGCTGCACTATCAATGACTTTCGGAAACATTACGGCTCTCGTTCAGGACGACGTGAAAAGAGTTCTCGGATACTCATCCGTTGCTCATGCAGGTTATATGACCGTTGCCCTTTTAATTCAAACGAAAGAAGCTCTCGCAAATGTTGCTTTCTATGCCGCTGCTTATATGTTTATGAACCTTCTAGCTTTCTGGGTAATATGTAAACTATCTGACGGAAAGAACCTATCATTTAAAGATTTTTCCGGACTCTACAAAAAAGCTCCTATCCTTGCATTTGCAATAACAATAGCCGCAATGGGACTAATAGGACTTCCTCCAACAGGCGGGTTTATAGGTAAATTTTTCCTACTTACAGGAGCATGGGGGAAAGGATTTGACTGGTTAATCATCGTAGCTGCTTTAAACACAGCGATAGCAGCCTATTATTACCTTAAATTCATCCGTTTCTCCTACACAGAAGAAAGTACAACGGAAGAAAAAGTTAAAACTTCTTTAATCGATTCTACTGTAGCTATAATCCTTGCGGTAATCGTTCTTGCAATAGGTATTATTCCATCACCAATTTACCAAATAGCTTTAAAGGCAACAGGCATATTAAGGTGAGGCTTATTTCCCTCACCTTTTACTTTTCCCAATCATAAGTTTTTATAATAGAAAGAGCCTTATAATCCGTCAAATCAAGCTGGATAGGCGTTATAGAAACAAATCCATTTTTAACCGCCCAGTAATCCGTTCCGGGTTCTGCTTTCCAGTTCGGTTCTTCTCCTCCTATCCAGTAATAGCTTCTACCCCAGGGATCCTTTCTCTCCTCCACCTTTTCGCTGTAAGCTTTCTTTCCTTGTTTTGTTGCCTTTATCCCTTTTATCTCTTCCAGCGGAAGATTTGGTATGTTTACGTTCAAGCAACACCCCTCAGGAAGTCCTTTCTCTGCAACTTTGAGTGTAATCCTTCTTGCATACTCTGCTGCAGCATTCCAGTGAAAATCAGTAAAAGTAGCAAGAGAAAAAGCAATAGAAGGAATTCCCAGTAAAGCACCTTCCATCGCAATGGAAACCGTACCTGAATAGGTTATATCCTCACCAAGGTTAGGACCTCTGTTAATACCACCTATAATCATATCAGGACGCTCCCCGTTCATAACAGCATGAACACCTATATAAACACAACTTGTCGGAGTACCATCAACTGCATACCAGTTATCCGCAACCTTCTCGCATCTAATTGGACGATGCAGTGTCAAAGCTCTTCCGACAGCACTTCTTTCTCTATCCGGAGCAACCACAACAACTTCAGCAAATGTGGATAGTGCATCATACAAAGCTTTCAACCCATCTGACCTTATTCCGTCATCGTTAGATAGCAATATTTTCGGTAGTGTACGATATTTTGTGTAAGCTTGAGAAATGGGATAACCTCCTGGGGAACACCCCACAAATACCAACCCCAGGAGGCAAAAATGGAACTACAGAAGATTTTACCAGACCTAGTTAAGGAAGTGGTAAAGCAAACCTTAGAGTCAATCATGACGGCTGAAAGAGAAGTGTTTCTTAAAGAACATGGAGGAACAAAGAACGGCTTTTACGTTAGAAACTTAGATACTGTTATCGGTAAGCTTGAAAATCTGAGAATTCCAAGAGATA
>NZ_MOEN01000033.1 GCF_001968985.1 Desulfurobacterium indicum
TGAGGCTAAGGAAGAACTTCAGGATATGTTCTCCAGGAGGTACTCCTAATGGTTTACACAAAATTATTGACACAACCAAAAGGGGTAGTGTTCTCTAAAGTGTGTCTCCCAGTGGCAACCTCCTTATCCCTTGATTTAACAAACTTTTCCCACTCATCCTTACAAGATAGAGCCCGTGAACGTAAATTATCATTCTCCTCTTTCAGCAAATAGTAAAGTAACTTCATAACACTCCCTTCCCCAGGAAAGTGCTCTATTACTTTCGCCCTCCGGTTGGCGAGTATCTGAAGCTTGCGAAGCGTAGCAAAACCTGATACCTGCTTGTTATCGGAAGTCGCTAAACTTATCCTATTTCTTCTTTTATCCATAATTTTTCACCTTTTACCCAGTCAATAACTATTTGCTTGTAATCGTCCTTTATTTTGTATATGTAGTCTCTTTCTGCATGGCTCCAAGAACTCTCAATGATATCTTCTTTGTTTAGTGGTTTTCTTCTTAATTTCAAACCTCCACGAGCACCTGCTATCTGCCTTCCTGTTATTTTTGACTCAATACCTTCGGAAGGTCTTCTTTTCGCAATTTCATTCATCAAGAAAATTACCTGTTTGCTTGTTGCTGGCTCTTTGTCAACCTGTACTAAGGCCGCCAAGAGTATCCGTTGATAAGGTGTTGCATCCTTTAAATATGAGAGAAGTTCGGCTTTGGTCCATGGTTCTTCTTCCCTTTCAGCGACTTCTTTTTCCTCCTTTTCTTCAACTTGTTCTTCAACAGCCGTTGATTTCGTGGTGGCTATTTCCACTATTAGCCTCACTATATTTCCAATGTTAATACTTTCAATGGGTAGAAGAAGATTTTGAACTTTCTCTATTGCCTGTTTCTCTCCTATTACTGGCTCTAATTCTTCTTTTAGAGTTATAACTTCCATTAGGTCATCATAGAGAATTAAACGCATTCTATCTTTGTATTTACTTCCTAATATTTGCTCAATCAGAGGTTGAACATCACCCTTGCCTATGACATATAACCCAAAAATATTTTTAACTCCTTCCTGTTTAGATAGTTCTTCAAGATAATCTCCAAGTTGACTCACACTCCCAATAGGCCAAGTGCTGGTTTTTACTTCCAGAACTATCATATCTCCATTTTCTCTTTTCCAAATCCCGTCATAATTTTCTTCTCCTGACTTTCCCATATATCTTCCATACTTTATTTCAAATCCTAATCTTCGCCCTAAAGAAACAATCAAATCTTGAAATGCCCTATTATACGGATCATGCGCGCCTTTACTCTCACTTATGCATTCATCAAGCCATTTTTTTATTTGTTCAGTAGGCCATTTCTCCTTTTCAATGAATTCTCTAAATCTATTCACTTGTTCTGTTCCATCTTTCAGTTCATCCCCCAACAGATGCAATATATCTTTTATCTCAATCATCTTACCACCTCTTTTTATGTTTCATGGCGATTTCCGATAACGGACTGCGGACATGCGAAGTTTCCCGTAGGGAAATTTGGGCGAGCGTGAGCGAGCCACATATCCGTCTGTTAGGCGAAGTAAATCTTTCATTCTATCATTTACCAAAAGCATTCATTTCCTGCTGAGCTCGATAGTCGGGAACTATATGGACTCCATCATAGTAAACCTTGAATTCTGTAATAATTTTACCTTTGTAGGCTACAGGAATTACCCAACAGGATTCTGGTTCTCTGAATTCGGCACCGTCCAGAATTTCTAAATTCTTCACAATATCAGTAAGTAACTGCTTTACATTGGACATTGGAACAATTGTTTGGAAGGATATTGAATGGTACCCTTTAGGGAGCTCTGTACCTGTTGCTGGGTCAAAATTTATAACCCCTACAACGGCGCCATCGTATAATATTGCTCCTTTTACTTCAACCTCCCCTCTTGGAGCACGAACTATCCAAATTTTGCCTGGAGTTAGATATGGCTTTATCTTTTGGGCAGAGTTTACCGCGAGTTTGGCATTGTTTAAAATAGCTTGCGAAACAGGACCAGAAAAAGGAGGAGGTGGCGGAATCTGTCCAGGAACAGGTGGAGGAACCTGTCTAGGTGGTGGAGTTTGTTCAGGAGCAGGGGGAACCGCTGATCTTTGTTTTACAGGTGAATTCAGCAATGGTGGTTTTTCTTGTGCGTTTATCATACTTGTACCTCCCAATAAGACTAGTAAACACATAACATACTTCAATAAAGTTTTCATGATTTTAGCCTCCTATATTATTTCGTCTAACTCGTTCATATCCGAACCGTTTGGATATACTGCCAATTTTGAAAGATATGCAAACGGTTCGTATATAGCTCTCTGCGAATAGCCACTGCATATTGTCTTTTTCTCTCTCAAGATTCACCTCTTGCTAAAAGATCGTTTTTCAAGCATCTCTATGAATTTAATCGTTACCTTAATTTTAATATTCTAGCCTCAACCGTCCACCTCCACCACTACCGGAAAAGGCACACCTAAACCGCTCAGGATTCCCATTCCGGTTTGAAGGGAGGGCAGAAGGTTTATCAAATCTCTTCCGGCAAATTCTACATAGGTTTCAACGGCGGCAAGGTCTGAAACGTTCATTGTTCTAAACATTGCTTGAGTGTTTGCCTGTGATAGAACATACTTGCTGACCTGCGCAGGCCTCTGAGTGATTACAACAAGCCCAAGGTTAAATTTTCTTCCTTCTGACGCTATTTTTCTTGCCATGGTAAGGGCAAGGTTGTCTTTTCCTGCTGAAACGTCGCCGTAGCTTCCTTCAGGTGCAAAGTTGTGAGCTTCTTCAAGGACTATAAGTCTTTCTCTCTTATGTTCTTTGTTCTGATTGAAGAGCTCCTGCATGGCAAGGCCTGCAATATTTACCCTCGTAACGGGATCGGTTATGCGGGAAAAGTTGAAAACAACAACTTTTTTAGAGCTTTCAACGGCTGAAATAAGCTGATTGTAAGTTTCTACCTGAGTGGTTAAAACTTCCTCTCCAAAAATCTCTACCGCCTCTTTCTCAACACCTGCAGAAACACGCTTTTTAACCTTTTTCGGCTTTCCGTTTGAGGTTTCTATTTCTTCCTCTACCTCATCTTCCAGTTTTGAAAGAATGTCCAAAAGATTTTCATCTTTAAATACAGTTCTTTTAAGGGATGGCTTTATAAGACTTGAAAGGCAGGCTTTATTGTCTCTTGCAAGTCCGGAATTACCGCTTACAAGGTAAGAAAATCCTGCCTCTTTCACAAGCCATTCCACCTCATCAGGGTGGATGGGAAATAGGGTTTCTTCAAAAACAACATGCATAATGTCTTCCTGAGAAAGGGAGTCTGAAAGTTCATCGTAATACTCGCCGTGAGGATCAAAGATGAAGGTTTGAACGGGATAATCTTTTAAAAACCGTGAGAGGAAAATTTTTGTGAAGTGGCTTTTCCCTGAACCTGTTGTGCCCAAAATTAGCATGTGTTTCGTTATTATCTCTTTGCCGTCAATAAAAACTTCCTGGTCACTGTCTTCTAATGTTCCCACTTTGACGGGATAAGTCATACTTCTACCTGAAAAAGTCCTTTTTACAAGGTTTCTTATAGTATCTGAAGATGCAAGGTAAACAGGTTCTCCCACATCAAAAGGTTCCATGTTCGTCTCAAGCTTTCCATTTTTTACAATTCCTAAAACTTCTGCAACGGCAACTCTTACCCTGTCGCTGTTCTCGTTAAGGTAAGACCACACGGCAGCCTTTTTCCATTCTTTTCCTTTCCTCCCTGTAAACAAGGTTTTAAACGTATCAACAGAACCAAAAACCGGTGATTCACCGGCAGAAAATGGATTGGCAAAAAATCCCATATCGTAGGAGTAAATTGTCACAATCTTGGCAAGGATTGTGCCTTCACTGCGTCTAACTTCAACATAAGACTGCTCTTTTAGTTCAGGTTCAATGAGAATAAACTCAAAAGAGCGGGATTTAACAGGATTTATCGCAAAACCTAAAAGGTTCTCGTCAAACTTTGCAGAATCACTTTTTATCTGTTCAAAGTATGAAACAAGCTCTTTTACTTCTTTTTCATCATCGTTAATATCATAGTAAACGGCAGCCTCTATATTGCCTGAATCATAGTTTGAAAAGCCAGCGCCTGTGAAGTTTGCAGAACCTACAACCGCTTTTTCCTCGTCAACAAGAATAAATTTTGCATGAAGTCTGTTGTTTAAATAAACCTGACCATCCTTTTCTTCTACCTTTCTGAATACATAATCGTCAGTTATGAGAAGATCTTGAAGTTCAGAGGCTCTTAGTATAACTTCAAGTTCCACACTGTCAGGAAGATTTGAAAGCAGCTTATCAACGATACTCCCCTTTAACCAGGCAGAGGAAATTTTTACACTCTCCTTCGCTTCCTTAACTATTGATTCCACGCAAGAGTATATCTCATCACTTTTTAATGTTTTCATAATTTCTCCTCCCCGTTAAAACTTTTTAAATTATACATCTAACGACGCCAGATTGTTGCTCCATAACCGAAGATAAGTTCTATTAGACATTCTGGAAAATCATCATCAATCTCGTATAGAAAAGTTCTTTCCCCCACACTATGCGTCTTCACCTCGTAGAATTTTTCAAAATCCCCAAAAGATGTAACAAACCTCACCCAGATTTTTCTTTTCCCAAGGTAGGGCGTTCTTGTTTTTATAATCATCAATCCTCCTTCATCAAAGTTTTAAAAGGATAATAGCCTTAAAATAGGACTGTATCTGTCACATAAACCAGAATTTGACGAAAATACAAAAAGCCAGCAAATAGACTTCTAACTGACATATTCTTATAAAGAGCATTTCTGGAAGCGCAATGATTGTAACGGCAAACGAGCTTAAAAGAAGGTAGATATGTTATTGAAACTGCACAAGAGTATTTCAAGAGGCCGGGAATTTGAGCACATACAGACGGATTTTTATCAAACTTACCTTAAGCGGGAAAGAAATTCCTTAAGAGACATACCAGACTGGTAGAAAGGATTATGGTAAATTATTATAGCTGGAGGAAAGATGGATCCTTTGATAGTTACAATTAACCGTGCATACAGAAAAGGACTAACAGAGGAAAAGCTTGCTAAACTTATAAAGGAACAAATTTTTCCAAAAAGCTATCCTTTAAACGAACAGGTAGAGGTTTTCTTTTCCGAAGTTCCTGTTCCCATGGTTGTGTCGTTTTGTGAAAAACACGAAATAGACATGAAAGAGTTAAAAAAATATTATGATAGATATATAAAGTCAAAGTTCCGCAATGAAGAATTAGAGGAATTATGGAACATATTTTAAAGTGGAAATTAGAAATTCTTGATTTACTAAACAAGGCAATAAGCTGTCTAAAAACTGCCGGAATTCCTTATAATGAATGGAGTTTCGGAGGCGGCAGTGCTTTAATGTTCCGGTACTGGCACAGAGAAAGCAAAGATGTTGATATATTTCTTGCAAATCCTCAATACATCACAATGTTATCTCCAAGACTTAACGAATACGCCGAAAGCATAGCTACTGATTACAAAGAATCTTCCACTTTTGTAAAAATATCGGTAGAAAACAGAGAAATAGACTTTATAGTTGCGCCAAATTTAAGCGGGAAACTGCCTGTTAAAAAAACATTGGATTTAAACATGGAAATATTTGTAGAGCAACCGGAAGAAATACTCGTCAAAAAATTCTTTTACAGAACGGAAAGCTTAAAAATAAGAGATTTTTTGGATGCTTATATTGTTTTAAAAGATTCATTAAAAACCGAAAGCACCAGACTGATTCTCAGGAATTTCTTAAAAAAAAAGGAAGAAACCTTAAGAAAAAGGGCAGCTTACTTGCAGGAAGTTGTAAAGAGCGAAGGGATATTAAATACTTTACAAAAACTTTCGGTTTCTCCGTTCCTTATAGAAACGGTTCCCGAAAATTTCATACAAAAAGTAGTAAAAGAAATCCTTGAAAAAAAGTCAACTTAAACACTTTGCTTCAATTTCTAAACTTTACGGGACCCTTTTCTCAGCCGCCCTTAGCTTTGCACTCCTTGCGGCAGGATTTGCTGCTACTTCACTTTCTGACGGCAGAACAGGCTTTTTAGTAATTATTTTAAGGTCTTCTCTCTCTTTTAAAAGTTTCTTTACTATTCTATCTTCAAGAGAGTGAAAGGTGATAACAACAATCCTCCCTCCAGGTTTTAACCTATCAACCGCCTCGGGAATCGCTTCTTCTATACTTTCAAACTCTTTGTTAACGTAGATTCTTATCGCCTGAAAGGTTTTGGTGGCAGGATGCTTCTTTTTTCCAGCCCAGAGCTTTTTAGGTATTACAAATTCAACTATTTTTGCAAGCTCAAGGGTCGTCTTTATCGGCTTTTCTTTTCGTCTCTTTACTATTTCTCTTGCTATCTTCCTTGAAAATCTCTCCTCGCCGTATCGGTATATGATGTTCGCCAAGTCTCTCTCCGATAGAGTATTAACAACATCAGCTGCCGTTAGCTTCTGGCTTCTGTTCATCCTCATATCGAGAGGAGCGTCCTTCCAGAAAGAGAATCCCCTGTCCCCCCTTAACTGGAAGTGGGAAACGCCAAGATCAAAAAGGATACCATCAACAAAATCTATTCCTTCTTCATCAAGAACAACACCTATCTGTGCAAAGTTTGCATGATAAACAGAAAATCTGTTGCCAAACCGCTCAAGCTTCTTTATAGCCCTATCTATTGCCTCTTCATCTCTATCTATAGCTATAACTTTGTTTTGAGGATTTGCCTCAAGTATCGCCTCGGTATGACCGCCTCCACCAAGGGTAGCGTCAACAAAAATTCCCCCTTCCTCAGCCTTTAAAAACTCAATGGATTCATTTAAAAGAACCGGCGGATGAAATATCTCTTTCATTTTTCTCCTTCTGAGCAGCCATCGGTATCATGAAGGCAGGAGTCATCAGTCGGGTCAAGGTGTATCGTAACTTCCCATCTCTTATCGGGATCTATCTGTTTTATCCTTTTCTCAACCTGATCTGATATATCGTGAGCCTCTTTCAGTGAGATTTCGGGATTAAAGACAAGGTGAACATCAACAAAGTTAAAAGGACCTGCCTTTCGCGTTTTCAGAAAATGGTAGCTAGTTACCTTAGGTGTTGACTCTATAATTTGCACTATCTTTTCAACAGTTTCATCTTCAAGGGCAACATCCATCAGTATCAAAATACCTTCTTTTATCAATTCATAAGCAGAATAAATAATGTAAAAAGCTATAGCAATGCCGAAAAATCCGTCAATTGCGTAAAACTTTGTAAAATATACAATGGCAAGTGATAGAAGAACAGCAGAGTTTGAAAGTAGGTCTGTTTTATAGTGAAGGGCGTCTGATTTTACAACAAGGTTTCCCGTTTTTTTAGCAACATATTCAAGAAAAAGGACAAGTCCTCCTGTTAAGACGATGGAGACAATCATAACAATGAGGGAAGTTCCAAGGTGGGTTACCGGTTTGTTATGAATTATTTTCATAATGCCCTGATACATTATGAAAATACCGGATACCGTAATAATCAAGCCTTCTATAACAGCGGCAAGTGCTTCTATTTTTCCGAGTCCGTAGTTAAACTTTTCACTGGGAGGTTTTTCTGCGTTGTGTATGGCAAAGTAATTGAAAAGAGAAACAAAAATATCAAGAATCGAATCAATTGCAGATGCAAGGACGGAAACGGAACCGCTCACGATACCAACAAAAAGTTTTATTACAACAAGCACCGCCGCAACGGAACTTGCTATAACGGTGGCTTTCTTCTGAAGAGACATACTTACTCCTTGAATCCTTTTGGATATGAACCTAAAATCTTCATGAAAGAAGTGCCCTGGGCTACCTCTTCAAGAGCTTTCTTTACTTTCGGTTCAAGTCTATGGCCGTCCATATCAACAAAAAATACATACTCCCACGGACGTTTCTTTGTGGGCCTTGACTCTATTTTACTTAAGTTAACATCATAAAGAGCAAACGGCTTCAAAGCTTGGAATAAAGCACCTGCAACGTGCTTTGTGCTAAACATTATTGACGTTTTGTCGTTACCGGTAGGTGACTCAGAATCTTTCATACCAACGACAAGAAATCTCGTAAAGTTTTGAGAAATTTCCTGAATGTTCTTCTCAAGAATATTTAAATCGTAAAGTAGTGCCGCTGCCTCACTTGCAACGGCGGCAACACCTTTTTCCCTGCTTGCCAACTCTGCAGCTTTTGCAGTGCTTGAAACTTCTTCAATTTCGGCATCCGGCAGATTTTCCATCAGCCACTTCTTTGCCTGAGCTATTGCATGACGGTGGGAATAAACCTTTTTAATGTCTTTTAAAGAAGCTTCCTGACTTAGAAGGTGAAGGTTAACAGGAACAAAAATCTCACCACATATTTTAAGTTCCGTATCAAGAAACATGTCAACGGTATAGTTAACGATACCCTCTATTGAATTTTCAACCGGAACAACACCGTAATCAGCCCTTCCTTTTTCCACCTCTTCAAAAACGTCGGTTATTGAAGCCATAGGCCTTAAATCCGAAGAGGTGCCAAAATGTTTAAGAGCCGCAAGATGAGTAAACGTTGCAAAAGGACCAAGAAAAGCAACTTTTGTAGGTTCTTCAAGAGCACGGCAGGCAGATATTATCTCCCTGAAAATAGCCCTTATTGATTGAGGTGGAAGAACGCCGAACTGCTTGTTCATCTCCTCAAGCTTTATCAGAATCTTTGCTTCCCTTTCAGGGACGTAAAACGGCAATCCCTTTTCTCTCTTAACTTCTCCGACTTCTTTTGCAAACTGCGCCCTTTTGCTTAAAAGCTCTATCAGCTGTTTATCTATTTCATCAATCTGCTTTCTGAGCTCTTCTAATCTGTCCATCTACTTTCTCCTTCTGTTTAAAGGACATCCCTTCCTGCTACACTTAGGACATTTTCCAGTACTTATCCTGACAATTGCAAAAAGAGAAATTAGAAATATTATAACCAAAAAAAGATTCTCAACCACTTTACACGCCCCTTGCACCTTCAAAAAAGCGTAAATATAATCATGCACAAATATTTCAGAGGTAAAAATAAAACAATGCTCGATAAAAGGCTACTGAAAGTTGTAAAAGGAAAGCTAAAAACGGAATGCAAGGTTACCTGCTCAGGACTACCGGGTGGTGCAAAAGCCCTGTTTTTAAAAGAACTTCACACGGCGACTAAAGAAAAATTCATTCTGATAGCACCAACAGAACCCCTCGCTGAAGCACTATATGCAGACCTTTTAAGAGAGAGAATTAACGCTGTTTTCATACCACCGTGGGATTCATCACCTTTTGAGCTTGCATCACCTTCTCCGTCTGTTCAGTATAAACGATTCTCCTCCCTTTTCAGGTTACTTGAAGAAAACTTTGAAATTCTGGTAACAAGCGTTAAAGGTTATCTTCAAAAAGTCCTTTCACCGGAAGAGATAATAGAGTATTCTCTGACCATTGAAAAGGATAAAGAAATCCAAAGGGAAGAACTTGAAAAAGCCTTAAGCAAAGGGGGTTTTACCAGAGTTGAAGCAGATGCAGAAGAAGGAGAATTCCTGCTAAAAGGTGATACCCTTAACGTCAACACACCTGAAGGAAAGGTAATCGTTGAGTTTTTCGGCGATACCGTTGAGAAGATAACGGTAAACGGAAAAGAAAAAGGAGAGATTACAATTTTCCCTCTATTTGAGATGGTACCTGACAGAAATAGGCTTAAAAGCCTTGAAAATATATATCCAGAAGTTTATGAAAAACACTTTCTCTTCCCTTCTTTAAGCGGAGCGGAAAAGCTCCTGCCAGATTTTTTCAAGTTAGTGCCTTTAAAGGAATACATTGAAGGCTACCAGATTGTTATGGTTGAACCTTTTCAATGTAAAGCGATAAAAGAGGATTTCATAAGAGAACTGGAAAATGAAGCGAAAATCCTTGAGCGGGAAGGATATCCTCACTCAAAAGTTGAAGGTTTTGTTTCGGATGAACTTCCTGAACCTTCAATCACGATAGTGGAAAAAGGGGAAAGTGACGCCGACTTTAATTTAGCACCTCTCCCTAACCTTGACGTTGTTGAAGCCGAAGAAATTCTTAAATCTGTTTCTAAAGACACGATAAGAGTAATCTATTCAACCGAAAGCCTGAAAGAAGAGATTGAGAAACTCCAAAAAACGTTAAACCTTAAAATCACCTTTGAAAAAGGCATTTCCGCAGGCGGATACAGGATAAAAGAACAGTCTTTCTCTCACTTGTGCGAAATAGAAGTTTTCTCACCGTTTAAGGAAAAGTCTGTTTTAACCCTTTCGCCAGGTGAACTTGTCGTTCACAGAGACTACGGTATAGGAATATTCAAAGGAATAACCAGTAGAAAGATAGCAAATAAAAAGTTTGACTTTGTCGAAATAGAGTATGCAGGTGGCGAAAAACTTTTCGCCCCGTTTACGCAGATAGACAGAATCTATCCGTATTCAGGTTACAAAGGGAAAAAGCCGAAACTCGACAAGTTAGGCGGAACATCCTGGAAAAATCTTGAAAGACGGATAAAAGCCTCCCTAATAAAGTTTGCCAAAGAACTTGCAGAGCTTTACAAAGAGAGAAAAACGGCAACCGGCGAATCTATTGTTGGAAATCCGGAGATATTAAAGGCGTTTGAAAAAGCGTTTCCGTTTAAAGAGACAGAAGACCAGCTAAAAGCCATAAGAGACGTTTACCGGGACATGGAATCGGAAAAGCCGATGGACAGACTCATATGCGGTGATGTCGGTTTCGGAAAGACGGAAGTTGCCATGAGAGCCGCGATGAAAGCGGTATCCGCAGGAAAGCAGGTTGCACTCCTTGCACCGACAACGATACTTGCAGAACAGCACTACAGAACGTTCAAAAAGAGATTTAAAAACTTTCCTGTAACGATTGAGCTTCTATCAAGATTCAGAACTAAGAAAGAACAAAAAGAGATACTTGAAAAACTTAAAAACGGTGAAATAGACATAATAATCGGCACCCACAGGTTAACCTCTCCTGACGTTGAATTTAAAAATTTAGGACTTTTGATAATAGATGAAGAACACAAGTTCGGCGTTAAAACAAAAGAGAAACTAACATCCCTAAAGAAAAACCTTGACGTCCTTTATCTATCTGCAACGCCGATACCGAGAACCCTCTACTCAGCCATATCGGGATTCAGAGACATATCGGTTATTGAAACGCCCCCCGTCGGCAGAAAGGGAACAAAAGTTGCCGTGATGAAATACACAGATAAAATCCTGAAAACGGCAATAGAGCGGGAGCTTGAAAGAAACGGACAGGTGTTTATTGTCCACAACGATATATCTTCCCTTGAAGAAATTAAACAGAAAATAGAATCCTTTTTCCCTAACGTTCCCTCAGAAATCATTCACGGACAGATGAGGGCAGACAAGATAGAGAGAATCATGCACCGTTTTGTAAACGGTGAAACGAAAATCCTGATAGCAACTTCCATCGTCGAGTCCGGACTTGATATACCTTCAGCAAACACTTTAATCGTTATCGGTGCGGAAAACTTCGGACTATCCCAGCTCTACCAGTTAAAGGGAAGAGTCGGAAGAGGCATAGAAAAAGGCTACTGTTATCTCCTCATCTCACCTAAGGCAAAGCTTACAAAAGATGCTGTAAAAAGACTGGAAGCCGTTAAAAAGGTATCCCAGCTTGGCGGTGGATTCCAGTTAGCACTAAAAGACCTTGAGATAAGAGGTGCCGGAAACCTTTTAGGACCTCAACAGAGCGGTTACATCAACTCTGTGGGACTTGACCTCTACTTAAAACTTTTTTCAGAAGTTGTAGAAGAAAGGGAAAAAGAGAAAGACATTAAGCTAAACATCCCTGTTGAAGCTTTCATCCCTGAAGACTATATAGAGGATTCAAAAGAGAGACTAAAAGTGTATGCAGAACTTTCATCAACAGAAAATCCCTCAGAACTTCTTGATAAGATGAAAGAACTCTACGGACCAATTCCCGATCCCGTTGTAAATACATTCAAGCTATTTAAAATCAAAAAGCTGGCAAAAGAGTTAGGCGTAACGGAACTTTCTCTTACCCCTTCAGGAAGGTTGATACTTAAATTTAGTGACGAGGTAAACATATCACCTGACCGTCTGGTGAAATACATAAAGGAAAAAGGAGCAACATTCACACCGGATAAAACACTTTACATTGACGCAGGAACAACACTTGAAAAGGTAGAAGAAACACTTAAAGAACTCAAGGAGAAAACCTGTGATAAAGAGGATTGAGATAGAGCCGATTCCACTTACCGAAGGATGCTCAAAGCTGGTTCTAAAGGTTGAAAAGGGCATTATCGTTGAAGGTTACTACTACGCACTTGTTCCAGTAAGAGGATTTGAAACTCTACTCCTTGACAAGGAAGCCCCCTTTGCAACGGTTGCCGCAACAAGAATATGCGGCATGTGCCAGGCAGTTCACAGCATAGCGGCGGCAAAAGCCATAGAAGATGCCTGCAACATCGAAGTTCCAGAAGCTGCAGAGAAGTTGAGAGAAGCCCTTAACCTCACCGTAAGAGTCTATAATCACCTGCTTCATCACATTGTCATATCGGGAAACATGTTTGAAGACAAAGACGAACGATTCGAATTTATAAAAGGCGTTCAACGTATCAGAAAAAATATTTCAACAATAATGGAAATCATAGGTGGGGAATTTGTCCATCCTCCCAATATCGTTGTCGGCGGAATATCCTCATCGATAGATGAATCTGTAAGAGAAAGACTTATAAAACTCGCTGACGAAACTATCCCTCTGGCGGAAAAAGAAACCAAAAGGTTCATCGATTACATAAATCATATCTGGAAAAAACGGAATCTGCCTGATAATCTTGGCTCTCATAACCTTGACTTTTTCATAGCTGAAGATTTCAATCCAGAAGAGATAAAAGAACTGTATCCCCAGGAAGTTTTTTCAGAGTTTCCTTTTAAAAGAGAAGCAACAAACACCCTCGTAAAGGTAAAAGGAAGAGCCGTTGAAACAGGCGTTCGAGCCAGAAAGGTTAAAAAAGAAGGTTTAAAACCATCGGGAGGCATAAAAGAACTCCACATACTAAGAGCAGAAGAAATCATATCTACTTTAAAGAAGATGAAAACAATACTTGAAGAAAACACTTTTAATAAAGAATTATGGAATAGAGAATTTCCTGTTTCCGACGGACAGACAACAGGCAACGGAATTGTTGAAGCACCAAGAGGCGTGAATATTCACCAGGTAAGAGTTGATAAAAGTGGAAAGATTACATATTATAAGATTGTTGTACCTACTGCTATAAATATGTTAGCCATTGCAGAAGCGCTTAAAGGCGAAAAAGTTGAATATGCTGAGATGGTGGTGCGGGCGTACGATCCTTGTATCGCCTGTGCAACACACTAACGGGGAGAAAGTTGGTTTATTCATTTGATAACTTTGAATTTAAAGAAGATATAAAAGTTAAAGTTGGTTTCTTTCATCTTTCAAGCTGTTCAGGGTGTCAAATAGCTTTCCTTGATATGTTTGACGAGTTAGCAGATGTTCTTGATACTGTAGAAATAGCCTATTCAAATCTACTTACAAACAACAAAGAGATTCCTAAAATAAACGTTGCTTTCGTTGAAGGCACTTTCTCCATAGGTTTTAAGCCTCACATTAGACTACTTAAAGAAATATACCAAAAAGCAGATATGATAGTAGCCGTAGGTGGATGTGCCGCATTTGGGGGAATAAGAAGATTAAACACAGGTGCCCAGGCACCGCAACCTTCCCATCAGGCATCAATTCCCATAACAGAAATCGCCTTTTTAAGGAACAAAATCAAATATGTTATTCCGGGATGCCCTCCAAATCCTAACCTTTTGTATAAGTTTCTCCTTGCATTACTTGAGATAAACGAGGATTTCTTAAGACCGTTTGAATTCATGGTATTCTCAACATTTGCCTGTGGGTATGACATCCTTACAGAAGTAGTGAACAAAGGGCTCTGCACTGGCTGTGGTACATGTGTTTCTGCCTGTCCAACAAGAGCCCTTGAATTCAGTAAAAGAACACAGAGACCTCAATTCAATAGACTATTTTGTGTAAGCTGCGGCTCATGCCTTGCTGCCTGTCCGCAATCATTCAAACCATACCCTCAGCCGGTTTACGGATAAGGAGGCAAAATGTTAAGGCTTAACAGACAATTTATTCTCGGAAAATTTAAAAAAGCCTTTCTAATAAAAGCCGGCAAAAACACAACTCCGAAAGATAACTTAAGGGTACTTCTGGAATCGGCTTTTGATAAAGGATTGATTGATAGCGTAATAGGAACAACCGTTCGGGAAAAAAAGGGTTTTACAGTTACTACACCTATATTCATAAAATCAAAGGAAGAACTCCGCGGCAATGAGCAATTTTTCTTCGTCCACGGAGGACAAAACTCCATTCTAAAAGAAATAACTCAAAAATATTCTTTTGAGAAAGTCGCAGTTGTCGGACATTCCTGCGTCCTCGACGGCATAAATAAGATGCAATATTTCGGCATCGGCTACAACTTTACTGCACTAAAATTCGCACTAAAAATTGGAATCTTCTGTATTGGAGCTGCTTCAATGGAAGGAATCAAATGCCTTCTTAAAGAAAAAGGCAATAAATCAGGAAGAATAAATGAAATTTTCATTAATAAAGGTAAAATTTATATAAAATCATCAAAATTATTTGCATTTTCACCAGAAGAGTATTATTTTTACGTTAACGAAGGTTGTAAAGTTTGCATGAATTTAAGCTCACGGGGAAGCGATGTCACATTCGTTCCCTGCTTTGACAACGGTTATTCCCTGTGCTTCGTTAGAAGCGATAGAGCACAAGGACTTTTCGATAACGTTTCTTTTGAGGTGAAAGAGGCTGGAGAAGAGGAGATACTCAGAGTTGAAAATATGGCTAAAGAGATATTAAAGAAAAACATAGAGACTACCCTAGAAAGGGCAGAACTTGGAATACCGTCTAACAAGTGGGACGGGAACAGATATGGAAGATTCAGTGCACTGTGGAACAACATATACGTTGAGAATATAGAAGAGGAGGTATTCTAAAATGGTTCTCACGCAGGAACTTAGAATGAAAGCCGAAGTAATCAAAGTCCTCGGACATCCGGAGAGGCTCGCAATCCTGATGCTTCTTTCTGACGGTGAAAAATGTGTAAAAGACCTAAAAGAAGCTCTTGGCATTTCTCAGCCAAAGGTTTCTCAGCACGTTGGTATCATGAAGGAGCTGGGAATCCTTAACTTCAGAAAAGAGGGAACAAAAGTTCTCTACTCTATTGGAGACGACAGAATAAGAAAATTCCTTGATATCTTTGTTCTTGACTGATTAAGGCGGGCGGAGCTTTCCGCCCTTTTTCTTAATTCCCGCAATTTAAAACCACAATGTCTTCCCTATTTTAAAATCTTTAAAAAAACAACAATGATTATTCCATTATTTGTATAATAAATCTAAAAATCCCGGAGGAATCAAGTGACAATCAAATTCGGAACTGACGGATGGAGAGGGGTAATAGCCGATGATTTTACATTTGAAAATTTAAGAAAAGTAACCCAAGCCCACGCAAAAGTTTTAAAAGAAGATGGTGCTAAAAGAATTATCGTCGGATATGACATGCGCTTTTTATCACCGGAATTTGGAAAGTTTGTGGCTGAAACTCTATCCGGTGAAGGATTTGAAGTCGTCCTTGCAGACACGTTTTCACCAACACCGGCGGTATCTTTCGCAACAAAATACATGAACTTTGACAACGGAATCGTTATCACAGCTTCTCATAATTACGGCAAATACAACGGTTACAAGGTAAAAGAATCGTTTGGTGGAGCAGCAACGACAGCTTACGTAAAGAGAATAGAAAAACACCTTCCCGATGTAGAAAGTGCAGAAAGAAAAATCGGTGAAGTTAAAACAGAAGACATAAACACACCTTACATTGAAGGTGTGAGAAATCAGATTGATTTGTCACTCTTTAAAGAAAGAGCGGTAAAGATTGTTCACGACCCTATGTTCGGTGCACAGCAAGGATTTATCTCACAGGCTTTAGAAGGAACAAAAGCAGAAGTTACAGAGATACATAGTTACAGAGATCCCTTATTTGACAATAAACATCCTGAACCCATCGTTGAAAAGAACATAAAATCTTTAATGGAAAAAGTAAGAGCAGTAGGTGCTGACATAGGCATAGCAAACGATGGAGATGGTGACAGGGTTGGCATAGTTGATGAAAACGGGAATTTTGTAAACTCGCAGATAGTGTATGCCTTGATACTCCTTCATGTGCTTAAAAACAAAGGATTTAGAGGCGGCTGCGTTGTAAAAACTGTATCAACAGGATATCTGGTCAATAGAGTTTGCGAAGACTTTGGAATAGAACTTATTGAAACACCTGTTGGATTTAAAAACATAACAGAAGTAATGCGTGAAAGGAAAGTTCTCTTCGGCGGCGAAGAGAGCGGCGGTTATGCCCTTATGGATTATCTACCCGAAAGAGACGGACTTCTTATGGGATTGTTCATTATTGAAAAAATGCTGGTTGAAGGCAAAAGTCTTTCTGAAATGGTAGAAGAACTGTTTGAAAGGTACGGAAACGCATATTACAGAAGAATCGACCTTCCGGTTTCAGAAGAAGAAAAAGCTGTTCTTAATAAACTTAAAGAAAATCCACCTGAGGAAGTAGAAGGGAAAAAGGTTAAAAAAGCTCTAACAATAGATGGCTTAAAACTGATATTTGAAGATGATTCATGGCTCCTATTCAGACCATCAGGAACAGAACCGGTATTCAGAACATACGCAGAAGCACCAACACCGGAAGAAGTAGAAAAACTAATACAGAAAGGCGTTAATCTTATAAAGGGGCAGTAATCTACCCCTTTGTTTCTGTAGAATTATTAGCATTAGATGTGAACAAAAATCCATAGTTCCTAAAAAGCAAAATTGTATTTTACAACCGCTCCTCCTTTCCCTGCTGAAATCAGATAACTTCCCTCGTTTGAGAAATCAATAGAGTTTACAAAGCCAGGTTGTGTCAATAATTTTGTGTAAACCATTAGGAGTACCTCCTGGAGAACATATCCTGAAGTTCTTCCTTAGCCTCA
>NZ_MOEN01000034.1 GCF_001968985.1 Desulfurobacterium indicum
TATTTCCTCTAAGGTTACCTGCGATATTTTGCTTATGGTTGAGGGTGAGTATTTAAGTTCAAACACGCTTTCAAGAGCCTGGGCTACTGCTCTTGCACTCATACCAGAGGCAAACATCCCAAGTATTAAGTCTTCAAGATTGATATCTCTTCTTCTATAAGGTTCTATCAACTTTGTTCTGAATTTTCCCTCTCTATCTCTTGGAATTCTCAGATTTTCAAGCTTACCGATAACAGTATCTAAGTTTCTAACGTAAAAGCCGTTCTTTGTTCCTCCATGTTCTTTAAGAAACACTTCTCTTTCAGCCGTCATGATTGACTCTAAGGTTTGCTTTACCACTTCCTTAACTAGGTCTGGTAAAATCTTCTGTAGTTCCATTTTTGCCTCCTGGGGTTGGTATTTGTGGGGTGTTCCCCAGGAGGTTATCCCATTTCTCAAGCTTACACAAAATATCGTACACTACCATAACGATTGTTAGTATTGGTAAGGGGATCTACAAAAGCTTTTTGTGAAGCCTCTTTTAACCGTTGGCACAATAGATCTATGTATTTCTTAAGAGTAACTCCTATTTCATATATATTTCTCCTTATTTCATCGTTAACGTCACCTGTCGGTTTAGAACTAAAATAATATGTCTCAAGTTCATCAAACTGCCGTCTTCTCAAAAGTCTAAGAAGATAAAGAACTTCTTTTCTCTGTTGTTTCAGATGATAAATATTAAGCAGCGAACCAAGGAATATAATGGCAAATACTGTAAGAAAAGCAAACAAAACGACAAGAGTCGTTTTCTTCGTATGAGAGAAAATGCTGCTAAAATCTTTTTTTATCCCTATGTATCCAAGGACATTCCCTTTCTCATCCTTTAATGGATAAAAAACGTAAAAAAAAGCTCCCTTTTCATAAAAACCTCGCTTCAAAGCTTCATTTGAAAATCCCTCTTTTATGTGAAAATAAAAATACATATTGTCAGAAAACGAAACTTTCCTCAACAATTTTTCATAAGTTTTCTTTTCAAGATTTCTCTTCAATATACTTTTATCAAGCAGGTAAAAGACTTTAGCATTTATAGGTTCTTTAAGAATTTTCCTCAAGGTCTCAATATGAATACCAAATGAAAAAGCACCTAACACTTTTCCATTTATAGATATTGGATATGAAGCCCTTAATCCAGGAAATCTCTTACAAATGTAAAAATAAACTGCAGGTTTAAAAGCACTTTGAATCCATAAAATATCTTCTCTCTCTTTAACATTATAATGATTTGAAGTCATCTTGGCAAAAGAGAACCAATTTACTTCAGGATACTTAAAGAAATGCATCTCCTCAACAGCAAAATCTTTATGTAGTTTTTCCCAGAACGGCTTAAATTGCTTTTTTATTATTTCAGGATTGTTTTCAATATAAGATTCTTTAACGGAAGAATCTTTAGAAATCATCAAAGCTTCTGAAAGAAGCCACTTCTTTGTAATTTTAATCATTTGAGAAAGATATTTATATTTGTGCTCAAAAAAACGTTTTTTTAAATTTAATTCAAAATTCATTTGAGCCTTTATAAAAAAATAACCTGAAGCTATAAAAATAAACATAATTAAAATTGTAGCAGTTGATAAATTAACCTTAAAAGCACCTTTCCTTTTTACCATCCATTATTCCTGTTATTTTTTACACAAAAAGTCTCTTTAGTTTAATAATCTGAAGTTTTAATAATTATGTCAAGGTATTTTATCTATATCTAAATTTGAATTTTCTTACTTTCTGGCTAACAAAAAGTTATTATGTATCATTGTCAGTATCCCCAGAGCAGAAACTTCATAACCGGTAATGTAATATTTTGCTTCATTTACTGCCACAGAAGACACGGCTAATTTTTTATCTCCGTCCTCAACAAAACCGGTAAACCATTCACATCGACCTTCAGGATAGTTAAGCTGAGAGAGAGTTCCCGTCTTTCCTCCGACGGTTAGGTAAGAATACCTATTCAAACGTCTAAATAATTTTTTATCGGATGCTGTGCCAAACTTAACCGTATCAAGCATCATTTTCCTTATTATTTTTGCCGTCTTCTCCTTAATAACACGTCCCAAAACACGTGGATGATAAGAATAAATCACTTTTCCTCTATATTTAACTTCCTCTATTAAAGACGGAAGCACCATAACCCCACCATTTTCTATAGTGGCGGAAATAAGTGCTTCATGAAACGGACTTGTCCTCGTTTCTCCTAAACCTGCGGCAATCAATGCAAGATCATAATCATCAAGCGGTTTTCTTATAATTCCCCACGGGAAACCATAATCATTTCTGTTAAAACCAAACTTGTAAGCATACTCAAAAAGTCTATATGTCCCCAAAATTCTACCCAAAACACCGAAATAGGGATTGGAAGAATAGGCAAAAGAGTGAAACATATTTCTGGGAATTATGTAATTACTTTTAAACCATACTTCCGGTGAACAGGAATCGTCGTGCCCCCTTGTTATAAGCATTTCTTTTGGATTTAGACCAAACTCAAGCGCAGCAGCTGCAGTAACTATTTTAAATGTTGATGCGGTAACAAACGTATTTTTCATCGTCAAATCAGGATAAGCTATGCTGCTCACAGCTGCAACTACTTTACCTGTGGAAGGTTGTACTGCAACAAAAGCACCATATTTCAGCTTATAACGTTTAAATTCTCTTTTTATATCTTTTTGAATTTCCGGATTAATCGTAAAAATTATCTCTGTTCCGTTTAAATCTCTGTAAACATATCTGCCATCTTCCACATGGGACTTTTTAAAAAGTTGAAATTGATATGTAAAATTATCAGTTAGTTTTTCAAGAAATTCCTTATAATATTTCTTCTCTACTTCTATATCTGATTTTGTCTCTACATTTGCCTTTGAATTGATAATATAAGGATAAATTACGATACCGAAAATTATGGCAAACGCAAAAAACCAATATCTGACTTCTCTTATTTTCAAATCAGCCATTAAATCACCTTCTCCTGATTCCATTTGTAACAATGTTGGTTTAAAATATATTCCAACTATCTACACTATGGAAGGCCAGATGAGCATTAAAGGATACCTATTTAAAGCAGCTGCTAAGAAGAAAAACACTATAAACACCGATATTGAAAAACTGTCATTTCAAACACTGGAAAAAGCCAAAGAATTATGGAAGCCTTTTAGAGGGAAAAAGATAAACGTTTCTATAGGTGCAGTTGACGGAAGTCTAAATAAAAAAGAATACCTTGGTTTCGTAGTGTTTGCAGCAGCTGCCTCTTCCGTTTTTTTCAACAGTGACGGAAAAGAAGAAAACATAGAAAGCTACAATATTGATATAGATATTTTGAAACCACTTGAATATTCAGAATCAAGAGTAAGGTTGTTTATGGGTATTCTTGAAATGAAAGAACTAATAAAACTAAACAGAGAGAGGGATCCTGACATTCTTCTTGTTGACGGTTCCATTATAGGAGACATAATAAGACCGATATCATTTACACTTCAAATAGAAGAAAAGGAAAAAGATTATGTTGAAAAGGAACTCTTCCCGAAACTTAAAGAAAATTTCTCTTTCACTTCAATAAATGCAAAAAACTTTTACAATGAAATAATTAAAAATACGGCACCAAACAGATTTCCTGTCATTGCAGGTTATCTTGAATATTTAGAATATCTCCTGTCAATAGAAAAATTACTTAGCGAAGCGGGTGAAAAAGTAGTAGCTATTTCAAAACGTTCCTCCTCAAAAATCTATAATTTTGATTCTGTAATGCCTGATATCTTTATATTTCAACTTGCGAATACAGAACCGGGACACAGCATTCCTGTAAAGGTAACAATTTCTCCGGAAAAAAAGTATAAATTTCCAGAAATATTTGAAAAATCATTCAGAGAAAGAGAAATGAATATATTTTTTGCTAAATTCCGCTCCGATATATACAAAATAGAAACAACCATGAAGCCAGAATATGTAATATCAGCACTTGAAAAAAGCATAATAAACAGTTATCCGTTTCCTCTAAAACTTGCCCATGATTCGGTAAAAATAGACAACCACACAATGGAAAAAATAATATCAATCCTATCAATACATTTTAGGACAGGAAGAGAAGGAGTGGATTAACCACCCAGAATTTCAACAATTGCATCCCTATATGTCCTGACCATCAGATCAATTTCATCTTCAGCTATAGCAAGAGGGGGCATCATAACAAGTGTAGGTCCTAAAGGTCTTGTAAAAACTCCCTTTTCTATTATTCTTCTTGAAACGCGCCTTCCAACATCATCTTTCCAGGAAAAGCCCTCTTTTGTTTTTTTATCTTTTACAAGCTCTATACCGACCATAAAACCTCTACCACGAATATTTCCAACATGTTTAAGGTCGGCAAGATAGTGATTAAGCCGCTCGTAGAGAAAGTCTATTTTCGGGAGTAACGCCTCCGGCCAGCCTTTTTCCCTGAAAAGTTTCAAATTTTCAAGTGCTACTGCACAACCAAGCTGGTTTCCTGTAAATGTGTGTCCGTGGAAAAAAGTTTTTCCGCTGCCGTAATCTCCGCCCCAAAAAGCTTTGTAAACATCATCTGTGGCAAGTGTTATAGCAAGAGGCATATAACCTGCCGTAAGTCCTTTTGAAATAGCCATAATATCAGGCACTACGTCTTCCCATTGACACGCAAACATTTTTCCTGTCTTTCCAAAACCGGTAGCAACCTCATCAAGAATAAGAAGCACACCATACTTATTACAAAGTTCCCTTACTCCTTTCAAAAACCCTTCAGGATGAACAACAATACCGGCGGCTGCCTGAACAAGAGGTTCCATTACCACAGCGGCAACCTCGTTGCCCCTTTCTTTTAAGATAGATTCCATAACAAAAAGGGAATAATTCCTGCACTCCTCTTCGGTTCCTTCAAATCTATAAGGATGAGGAGAAGGAACTTTAAAAGTTTCAAACATAAGCTCTCTGAACATTGAATGGAAAAGATCTATACCCCCTATACTGACAGAACCTATTGTATCACCGTGATATGCTTCTTCAAGTTTTATAAACTTCGTTCTCTGTTTTTCACCTTTTAACTGCCAGTATTGATAAGCCATTTTCAGTGCAACTTCCATAGCAGTAGAGCCGTCATCAGAATAAAAAACGTGGTTTAAACCACCGGGAGCAATATCAACAATCTCCTTTGCAAGTTGAACAGCAGGAACATTTGTCAACCCCAATAAAGTTGAATGGGCAATTTTATTAGCCTGGGCATATAAAGCATCATTTAATCTTTTTACGTTGTGCCCATGAACGTTACACCAGATAGAACCAACAGCATCAAGGTATCTATTGCCATCAACATCATACAGCCAGCAACCTTTTCCTCTTTCAATTATTATCGGATCATTTTTAACGTATTCTGCCATTTGAGTAAAGGGATGCCACACCAGGGTCTTATCCCACTCTTTGAGTTTATTTACATCTATTTCATTCATCTTTACCTCCATTATTTGAAAATCTCTATCTCTTCACTCAAGTAAACAGGAAGTCTGTCAAAAGGAAAATCATCATTGTCATCTGTCACGTAAAGGTAAGAAACATCTGTAGAAGCAGCTATATTCTTCATCTCATCTTCCGAAGCTCCATATATTATACAGCTACTTTTTTCAGGAAAATTCGAGGTGCAACCATAGGTTTTAAAAACATCATAACTATTCTCAAGAACAACGATATTATCGGCAAAGGAAAAATAATCATCCGTCATCGGCCTTGCTCCTGGATTTAAAACAACAAAATAGTTACCTTTTGACTTGATATAGCTATAAACTGCTTTATAGTAGTCAAGATCATAAGTATCGTTATCATTTGTAACTTCATCAATAAAAAACCCTTTTATTCCAGGATACAACTCCAGCCATGTATCAATATCAGCCTTTACATCATCAAGATCCCTTTGAGCATAAGTCGTATAAACATATCCTATCGGAAGGAATTTCTTTTCATTAAGACGCTCAATCAGTTGAGTATATAAAGGATCTTCTTCGCTTCCCGGTCCTCCCTCTGAATCAGGATCTAAAACTACAATCGGAGAAAGTTCCGAAGGTATGGAAAAAACTTCATTCCAGTCAGCGTCTGTCGGATAAAAGTAGGCAGGAATTATAAGCTTATGCTCCGGATACTTTTCAACAGAAACCCCGCACGAGACGAGAAAAAGAGAAAGACAAAAATAAACCACTTTTTTCATAAAACCTCCCGAAAAGCAAAATTCCCACTTTGAATTTCCGTGAATAAATTTATAATTTAAACAGGCTAAACGCCACGGAGGAAAAGAATGAAACTGATGAAAAAAATAGCAGCTATTTTAGCTATTATAGGAATGTTTAGCACGACTTATGCATTAAGCTACGATGAAATAAAACTGGCTTATCATAAATCATTTATATATGAAAAAGCAAAAGATTACAGGGACGCTATTAAAGCTTTAATGCCAGTATATGAAGCTTATCCAAAAGGATATACCGTAAACTTGAGACTGGGATGGCTCTACTACTTAATGGGAAAATATAAAAATTCCGAAGTTCATTATCGAAAGGCTGTGGAAGCAATACCCTCTTCTGTGGAAGCAAAATTGGGCTTAGCTCTTCCATTAATGGCAGAGAAGAGATGGTCAGATGTAGAGTCTTTGATGTATAAGGTTTTAAAAACAGACTACTATAATTTCTACGGCAACTTAAGACTTGCAATAGCACTGAGAAATGAAGGTAAGGGGAAACTAGCAGAACAGATTTCAAGGAAAATGCTTGCTCTTTATCCTTCAAATATTGCTTTTTTAACTGAACTCGGACTTGATCTTATAGCTCAGGGAAAGAAAAAAGAAGCTTACTCCATATTTAACGATGTTTTGATTCTCGATCCAGAAAACACAGTTGCCAGATATTACTTAGGAATTAAGTAATGGATTTCTCCGAAATTCCAGAATTTCTTATTAAAAAAATAGGTTCAGGAAAACCATACATAGCTGTAAGAGAATCTCCATCACGGCTACTTCTGGAACTATGCAAACACCGCCAAAAACCAATAATCGGCACGATAGCTGGAACCCTCCAGGAACTCGCAATTCAACTTATCCAATCTGACTTTTACAACCCGGGAATAATGACTGAACAAGAACGTCTGTTTATAGTAAGAAATGCCGTCAGAAAAGCTGGGATTCCCCTGTGGAGAAGCCCGCCTTACATAGAAATAATTGACAACAGAATAAGAGAATTTAAAGAACACAACATTTCAACAGAAATGCTTAAAAGTTGTTCGGAAAAAGTAAATAGTAATCTATCAAAAAAATTAGAAAAGACAGCAGAGATACTCGATAACTATAACTACGGAATAAAAACATACAGTAAGTACGACATATTTTCCCTTTTTGAAGAAGCCAAAAACAAAAAACCGCCATACACTGAAATAATTCTCTTTTTTCTTCCCCAAATACTTCCACTCGAAATTGACTTTCTAAACTCCCTTAATATTCCTGTAACAGTTTTAGTTTTTAAAGACAACAATTCCATATTTACAAAACTAAGCAGGGAAAATCTCAAACTGGTAGAAAACTGGAAAATTGTAGAAGTAAGACCTTGTGAAACAGCTCTCAATTTCTCGTTCAATCCAGAGAAAGAAACAACAGAAATAGAACTTATAGAAACATCTTATATAACCGAAAGTGAAGGTATAAAATTTATAGCTTCATTTATTAAAAAATTGCTGGTTGACGGTATCCCTCCTGAAAGAATCGCCGTGGCTGGCAGAAGCCTTGAAGGAAAAGAAATTCTCTTTTATGAAGCATTTAGGGAAATGAAAATACCTTTATTTTCTCAGTATAAAGGTATTCCGGTAAACCTTCATCCGGCAGTTAAAAAATTCCTATCAGAGATAAAAGAAACAGAAGAAAAGCAACTAATCGACTGGTGTAAAGCACTCAAAAAGTCCGCTGAAAATGAAAAAGCTGAAGAAGAATTGATAAAAGAGCTAGAAACCCTGAATCGAGAAATAGAAGCACTGACAGAATCGGACATCATAGAGAAAAACAAGCTGTCAGGAACTGAATTCCTGGAACTTCTTAAAATCCTTATGAAAAATCGAACATTCTTAATAACCGAAGAAGAACCTTTCGGAGTATTCATAGGCACTCCTGAAAACATACCCTCTTCACTTGCAACCCACATTATATTTTTTGATTTTTCATCAGGAAGCTATCCCCGCTCCTTTCCCTTTGATCCAGATTTCAGCTATCAAGAAAGAGAAGAAATTAACAGAGTTTTAAACCTTAACAACCTTATTCTGGAGGCACTTCCAGGAAGAGAAAAACTTATAATGTATGAATTCCAGACTTTCTACAATGTTCTTGCAACGAAACCGAATCAGATAATTTTTACATACCAGAAAGATAAAGGAAGTTCCACATTTTTATCAATTCTAAAAACATATACAAAAGTAAAAAAAGAAAACCAGCGATTCAACACAGAAAATTCCGGAAAAATTCTCTCCGTTTACAAGAACAAAACCAAACCTGGAAGCCCTATAGAATGGGGAATCATAAGATGGAAAGAAAAAATCAAAGGTGCAAAAGAAATGAATTTTATTTTTAACTCAAAATTAATATCCAGACATCTCCCCCAAAATCTATCTGTAACAGATATTATATCTTATTTCGACTGCCCCACAGAATTTTTCTTTACAAAAATCATAAAACACCAAAAAACCTCAACCATAGAAACCATTGAGGGACAAATATATCACGAATTTATAAAAAGATACCTTAATGAAAATAAAAAACCGGAAATTTTATTTGAAGAAATATTTGAAGAAATGACAAAAAATATAGATATTCCCTACATTGAATACCTTAAACCTTTTATCAAAGATAACATAGTAAAATTCGTTTCCGTATGGAAACCAATTGCAGAAAACCTCCAACAGGAAAAACCATTAAGAATAAACATCAATAACTTATCCCTTTCGGGAAGAGCGGACTGGATTGAAAGAAAAAATGGAAAAATCAATATCGTTGATTTCAAAAGAGGCAATGTAAATACTGCTGATTATGAACCAGGAAAAGTTAAATCATTTCAGATTATTCTCTACGGACTCTCCCTTATTGACGACAATATAATCAAAGTAGTTAAAGAGAAAAAACATAAAAATGTAAACTTTGCATTCATAAGCATTCCGAAAGCCCACAGAAAAAATATGACAAAAAACTGGATAAAATCGTTCTCCGGAGAAAATATCACCAGAGAAATAATGGTCACCGTAACATGGATTCTAACCGGATACAGCTTGATAGAGAAAGGGTTCTTCCCTCCCCTTAAGATTAATCCTTACAAACCTAACTCCACACACATTTGCAATTTAAGTCTTAAAGATTCAAGAACATGCCATTATCCCAATACTTTAAGCGATGAAACAAAAGAAAAGTTCAAAGAAACCATAAAAAAGATTTTTAAAATTCACTATAGAGGTCTCTGGAAAACAGACTAATATCAAGCAAATAGAAAGAGATTTAACACTTTATTAATAGCTACAGCTTAATTTTAAAAAAATCTTACTCAAGCAAGCTAATTTTTTAAAATAGTTTAACAAAATTGCTTGACAAGTAACTTAAGGAAAGATATGATTTAAATTAGATAAGGTATATGTGTTTAATGGAGGGTAGGATGAGAAAAAGACTAATGCTCGGGCTTCTTCTTGTTCCACTGGCAATAACTGCTTCATGTGGAACAGCGAAGAAAGAAGTTAAAGTAACACCACAGCAACAACAGCAGCAGGCTGAGCTTGAGAAAAAATACCAGAACCTGCTAAACGAAATTGACACACTAAAAGATAAGCTTGCAAAAGTAAAAGAGGAAAAGAAAGCTACACAAGAGAGAATAACGTATCTCAAAACGCAAATAGCCGCTCTTGAAGCAGAAAAAGCCTCTTTGCAAAAAGAGCTTTCAACCATGCCTTCAAGAGAAAGCCTCGAACAAGAGCTTCAGGCTCTCCAGGCTCAGTTAGGGGGTGAGCAATGAGAAAATTAACAAAAATAGTTACAGCAGTACTCATATCCGCCATGATTTCTCCAGCAGTTTTTGCCGAAACTTCATGCCCATCAAACATTTCAAACTATGAAACATGTGTTGCAACAAACGCAACTGAAAATGCAACACAGACAAACAGTACTGAAACTGCTATTACAACAACACAGACAACTACTTCTTACGAAGAATTAATGGCTCAATACAACAAGGCACTTGAAGAATACAACACCTTAAAGGCCGAACTTGAAAAAGAAGAAAAAGAACTTGCAATGCTTAAAGCTCAAGAAGCAGAACTTGAACAAAGATACAACGCACTTTCTTCCGACATTGAAGCTCTCAAACAGGAAATTGCCTATAGAAAACAACTTGAAGCAAAAATTGCAGAACTTAAAGCTCGACTTGCTCAGGCAGGTAGCAAGGTAGAAATGTTAAGAAGGAAATTTATGGCTCTCCCGAAAAGCTATCGCGTTGTAAGGGGTGATACGCTTTGGGGTATATCTTCAAAAAGTTACATTTACAATGATCCATGGCAGTGGCCTCTTATTTACAGAGCCAACAGAGACAAAATTAAGAATCCACACCTTATATTCCCCAATCAGGTATTCACAATACCGAGAAACATAACTGCGGAAGAAGTAATAGAAGCCAGAAAACAGGCTCTAAGAACTCCACCACCTCCAGGTGCAAAAGTTATTAAAGTTGGACCTGTAAAAGCTGAAGATGTTCCAAAAACTGCAACAGATTACTTCCTTTTTATGAATAAATAATTCTTGAGGGGGACTCCTCCCCCTCTATTTCTCTTGACTTATCCACAGATGAGAATAATTTTAATGGTGTGTTTACTTTACTACTTTTAAAAGAGGTGATATAATTGGGGAGAAAAAAAATCCCCCGCTCTTTTGTAGAGGACTTGCTCTCAAGAATTGACATCGTTGACATAGTGTCAAGGTATGTCTCTCTGAAGCAGGTAGGTCGCAACTTTTCCACCCTGTGTCCTTTCCATCCGGAAAAAACACCTTCATTCGTGGTAAGCCCTGAAAAACAAATTTTTAAATGTTTCGGTTGCGGAGTCGGTGGCAACGCCATTACCTTCGTCGAAAAGTATGAAAATCTGTCTTTCTACGAGGCAGTAAAAAGGATATGTGAGCTTTCAGGCATTGAATTTCCATCCGAATTTTCAGAAGAAGACTCAGAAGCAGATAAAATAGTAGAGGGAGCCCTTAAAGCAGCAAGGTTTTTCCATTCACGGATAGATTCCATTAAAGATTATCTTGAAAAGCGCTCAATAGAAAAAGCAACAGCCGAAAGATTTCTAATAGGTTACGCCCCTTCAGATTACCACAAACACCTAAAAGATAAGGAAATTTTAAAAAAGCTGCACCTAATTACGGAAAAAGGATATCCTTTCTTCAGAGAAAGACTCATAATCCCTATATTCGACCATAGCGGAAAGATTGTAGCTTTCGGCGGTAGAGCATTAAAGGACAATCAAAATCCAAAATACATTAACAGTCCTGAAAGCGAATTTTTCCATAAAAACAGGATTCTTTATGGCTTTTATCAGGCAAAAGAACAGATTTTAAAAGAAAAAGAAGCTGTAGTAGTTGAAGGCTATTTTGACGTAATATCCCTGTTTCAGGCAGGTATAGAAAAAGCAGTAGCTCCGATGGGAACATCTCTAACAGAAAATCACGCCAAAACACTAAAAAGATATGCAAATAGGATAATACTTTTCTTCGATGGCGATGAAGCAGGAGAAAAAGCAACCCTCAGGTCATCAAAAATTTTCACCGAACTTGAAATTGAACCACTTATCATCCGTCCGCCGAAAGGAGAGGATCCCGATTCTCTCGCGAAAGGACAACCAGAAATATTAGCCAGACTTTTATCCAATCCCGTTCCACTTACAGAATATCTAATAGAGAGAGTCAAAAAAGCTCCCCTTGAAACACAGGCAGAAGAGATAAGAAAAGTCCTTGATATTTTCTCTCCAATGAAAGAAAAAAACCCATTTAAGTTTAAAAAGTTTCTGGCAGAACTGTCAGTAGCAACAGGCGCAGATATTAAATGGCTGGAAAAGCAAATATTTCATTACAGAAATAAGAAGCAGGACAATTATGTTATGAAGGTTATGATACCTGAATACGAAAAAGCCTTTATAAAAGGTCTGATAGATAAAAAAATACCTGTTTCCCTTGATATATCTCCAAATATTTTCGTATCGGAAGAGTGTAGAAAACTTTTCGTTCTTTTCAAAATGAAAGGAGACATACCTTCATCAATAGAGATAGAGCAGGAATATCCGGAACTTGGTGGAACTATTGCAGAAATAGCTCTCACCAAATTTACAGAAGAAGAAATAAAAGCATCTTTATGCAGAATAGTGAAAAAGGAGTTAGACAGAAGACTTAAAAATACGAAAGACTTTACCGACAGAAAAAAACTAAAAGAACTTTACATCAACTTAACACCTGAGGTTGGGGGAATTGAAGAGATTATTTCTTGCATTCATTAAACCAAGGAGGTGCAGCGTTGGAGAAGAACAGCTTTGAAGAGCTGATAGCCCTGGGGCGAGAGAAGGGCTATGTTACATTCGATGAACTTATAGAGCACATTGACGAAGAAGCTCTCACCCCGGAACTCCTGGAAGAATTAATGACACAGCTTGACGAGTATGACATTGACATTATACCAAAAGAAGGGGCAGAAGCTATAGACCTATCAAAGCTCCAGATAACGATATCACCAGATACTCTCCCCCGCTCTGATGACCCCATAAGACTTTATCTTAGAGAAATGGGGGGTATTCCGCTCCTTAAAAGGCATGAAGAGATAATACTCGCAAAAAGAGTGGAACTTGGAAGAAAAGCCCTCGTTAGATATCTCCTTAAAACAAGAGAGGTTCTGGATTTCGTCCTCAAAGCAGAAGAAGAAATAAAGGCAGACAGGCTAAAGGTAAGAGACATACTTCGTTCCCCTGATGACTTTGCTGAAGGTGGAGAATCAGAAAGACGAAAAAAATTCTTTGCAATAACAGGAAAAATAAGAGAACTGCTTCCCGAACTTGAAACGAAATACGAAACTTATAGAAAAAGGCCGAGAAGCAAGAAGGCAAAGAAAGAACTTATAAAGGTATGGGCAGAAGTTAATACACTACTGAGACAGCTTCCCATATCGTTCTCAATATACGAAAACATGGCAGATAACCTTTACCATAAAATGAGAGAACTCAAAAAGTGCGAGAAAAACATACAGAAACTTTCAGGGAAACTCTCCTTCCTCGGAACACCAATAGAACAGCTACCACTTATGTTCAACGACCCGGAAATTCAGGAAAAGATAGACCGTTCAAAATACACAACAAGAGAAGTTAAGAAGCTCGTTAAAAAGTATCTTGAATACAAAGAGAGATACACAAAAATTCTATCTGAAATTAACATGCCTAAAAAGGCATTCTATGATATAGCAGAAAAGGTTTACTTCTATAAGAAAGATTCACAGGAAGCAAAACAGACTCTTGTTCGTTCAAATTTGAGACTTGTTGTCAGCATAGCCAAAAAATACATAAACAGAGGACTTCACTTCCTCGATCTTATACAGGAAGGCAACATAGGCCTTATGAAAGCTGTTGATAAATTTGAATACAGAAGAGGTTATAAGTTCAGCACATACGCAACATGGTGGATAAGACAGGCAATTACAAGGGCAATAGCTGACCAGGCAAGAACAATAAGAATTCCCGTTCACATGATAGAAACGATAAACAAACTGATAAAGGTTTCAAGGCAGATGTTCCTCGAAATGGGCAGAGATCCAAAACCGGAAGAGATAGCAGAAAGACTAAAAATGCCTGTAAGCAAGGTAAGAGCTATCATGCAAATATCTCAAGAACCTGTTTCTCTTGAAACACCTATCGGAGACGATGAAGACAGCACATTGGGAAGCTTTATAGAAGACGCAAAAAGCCCTATTCCGGAAGAAGTTATCATAAAAAACGATCTTAAAGAAAAAGTATCAGAACTCTTATCCGTTCTTAATGAACGGGAGGCCGACGTTCTCAAACTTCGCTTCGGCCTTGACGGCTATCCAGAACATACCCTCGAACAGGTAGGGAAAGCCTTCAAAGTAACAAGAGAAAGGATCAGACAGATAGAATCAAAAGCTCTCAAAAAGCTCAGAAATCACGGTCTTGATATTGATTTAAGCATATTCCTTGAGAGGTAGGGCTTTCCTGCCTCTCTCCATCACTTCCAGAAAGTCTGAAAAATCAGCGAAAAGAGGAGCAGTTATTCTAACCTCTTTACCATTAAACGGTGATTTGAAAGAAACTTCTTCCGCATGAAGCATTATTCGTGGAGCAAATTTTAAAAGAAATGGTAAACTACCTCTAAAATATTTAAATTCTCCAACAACAGGATAATTTATAAAAGATAGATGCCTTCTTATCTGATGTTTTCTTCCCGTTTCTATGGAAATCAGTACTTCTGTGGCTTTTTCAAAAAATCTCACAGGTTTTACACAGGTTACAGCTTCCTTTCCATCAAGAGAAAAAGAAATTTTTCGCTCTTTTCTGAAAATTCCAGCAACAACTGCCCTATACCTTTTACGAACACTCTTATTCCTGAAAAGTTCCACCATCTTCTTAAAGATATTGTTACTTTTAGCAAACATAAGAACACCCGTCGTCTGCCTGTCTAATCTATGAATCGCTCTAATACCTTTAAATCTTTTTTTAAGAATAGATTCAACATCGGGAAAATCTCTGTTTGAATTCAAAAAAGGCGGTTTGTTAACAGCAAGAATAAAATCATCCTCGTAAATAATCTCTAATCCAGGATTGGAAAAAAGATAATCAGAAATAGAAAACTCCACAACACTATTTTTTCTCAGCAGTAGCTGTCTCTTTAAAACTTTTAAACCGTTAATAGAAACAAGACCTTCGTCAAGAATCTTTCTAACTTTACGCTTTGAAAGTCCAAGAGTTTCTGAAATCACAGGTTCAAGTTTTCCAGAACGATTTCTAATCCTGTAAGCGTTAAAAATCATCAACTATCTCCCGAAAAGTTATAAATTATAATTACAAAATCATCCAACGGGAAATAGACATGAGCGGATGTGTAATTTATGACGAAATCTTTCTAAAGCACAACCTCGAAGGACATCCAGAAAACAGAAATAGATTGATAAGCATAATGTCTTCCCTGCCAAAATTTAACATCCCTGTTGAAAAACCTATAAGAATCAGTAAAGAACTTTTAGAATCTATCCACGATAAAAAGTACATAAGTGCCGTAAAGAGTGCATCATTAACCGGATTTGAATACCTTGACCCGGATACCTACGTAAATAACTATAGTTTTGATGCTGCAATAATGGCAGCAGGCGCCTGCGAAGAAGCAGTAAACCTCGTTGCAAACGACAAATACTGTGCCGTTTTCTGCGCTGTAAGGCCTCCCGGACACCATGCAGAAAAAGATAGAGCAATGGGATTCTGTATTTTCAATAATATAGTAATAGCTGCAAAAAAGGCCCTCACATCGGGATTTAAAAAGGTATTTATAGTCGATTTTGACGCTCATCACGGAAACGGAACAGAACATCTAATAAGAGACGATGAAAACATCTTTTACTTCTCAACCCACCAATACCCTTTCTACCCAGGAACAGGAAGCGAAAAAGAAAACAACAACCATATATTCAACATGCCCCTTCCTTCGGAAACTGGCGATGAAGTTTTCATCCCTATTTACGAAAGAAAGCTTCCAAAGATCGTGCAGAACTTCTCACCTGACATTCTTTTAGTATCTGCAGGTTTTGACTTCCACAGGGACGACCCACTAACAGGACTTAACGTTTCATATTACGGAATGGAAAGAATAGTAGAATCAGTATTTTCCATCGCAAGAAGCCTGAAAATCCCCATTATTCTGACCCTTGAGGGAGGATACAACTTAGATGTTCTAACAAAAGCAGGAGAATTAATATTTAAACACCTTCCCGATTTTTAAGCAGATATGCCCCAATAAACGCGGTAAAAGGTGCCGTTAAAATAAGTCCGAAACTTCCTGTAAGCGTTTTTATAACGTCAGCAGAAATGTATATCACGTTAAACATCGTGTCGAGAGGAACACCTTCAGCCATAAAATACATTAAAAGAGTAATGTATCCGCCGCAGTACGCAAGTAGAAGCGTTGTTACCATAGTTCCTACGACCGAACGGCCTATGCGAATTCCCGATATCATCAACTGAATTCGAGAAAGTGAAGGATTCCTGCGGGCAATCTCATCAATACTTGCTGCTATGTCCATAGCTATGTCCATTGCAGCACCTGATGCCGAAAGAAAAATAGAAACAATATAAATACCTGTAAGATCAAGACGTCCAAAACCAGAATATAAAAGCGGTTCTGAAAAAGGCATAACTGCACCAGGTTGTGTCAATAATTTTGTGTAAACCATTAGGAGTACCTCCTGGAGAACATATCCTGAAGTTCTTCCTTAGCCTCA
>NZ_MOEN01000035.1 GCF_001968985.1 Desulfurobacterium indicum
CAGGTAGATAGGCTGCAGGTGGAAGCCCGGTAACGGGTGGAGCTGAGCAGTACTAATCGGCCGAGAGCCTCGGCCTTTAAACTACCTGAACTGGTTCCTCTATTCAGTTGTCAAAGATGGTTCCTGCGTCTGCAGGGAAAATTGAGAATAAGGAAAGCAAGCGATAGCCTGGTGCCCATAGCGGCGGGGAAACACCCGATCCCATTCCGAACTCGGAAGTTAAGCCCGCCAGCGCCGATGATACTGCCCTGGAGACGGGGTGGGAAAGTAGGGCGGTGCCAGGCTTTTTTTTATTTTTAAGCCATCTTTTTCCATTCAAAAGCGTTTTTCCCTTCTTAAAAGTTCCCCTGATTTTCCGAGAATGTATTGTGGAGAAGTAACTTCATGTTGTATCTTTTGGTACAATTTTAAGTATCAAAATTCCTGAAAGGAAAGAGGAATGCGTTATCTTAACTATCTTAAACTTCCGGTTGCTTCAACATCTTATGTTGTTGTTTTTTTGTTGTTGATTCTTTTCTTTGCTCTTTTTCTTTTTACAGTTGCTGCTGTCAGAAAATTTATGGAGAAGCGGCGTTATAAATCTTCTTTTTTTAGAGAAGCTTTAAGTAAAGGTTTGACGGAAAGAGAAGCAGAGATCTTGTGGGAGTATTCAGTAAAGGAGGGAAGAGATCCTTTTCTTACTCTTGAATTTAAAGTTGCTTTTGAAAAGGTAGTTGACTATTATTTGCGCACTGCTACCGATGCAGATGAGGAAGTTGTTAAGTCTATGAGAGAAAAGCTTGGCTTTGATGCGATTCCTTTTTTTGTTCCTCTTGTTTCTACAAAAGATATAGAACTTTTCCAGCCAGCCCGGATAGAGCTTCCAGATGGATATTTTGCGGAGGTTACACTTTTTGATAAAGATGAAAGGTATATGTATTGGGCTTTTACTGATCCTTTTCCAAAAAACAGGATAAAAGAGGGAGATGAAGTAACTATTATTTTTATAAGAAAAGCTGATGCGATATATAAATTTACTGTTCCCATAAAGGAAGTCTATGAAGAGAGGGACAGGATAATTATTAAAGTTCCTCATACTTTTTCTCTTCAACGTTATCAGAGGAGAAACTTTGCGAGAGTAGAAGTGGATATCCTTTGTAAGGTGGGCATTTTGACGGATAAAAGCTGGAAGTGGTATGAAGGTCGTTTGAAGGATATAAGCGGTGGTGGAGCAAGGGTTTGTCTTCCTTACGGTGATGAAAAGCCCCCTATATCTATCTTGACAGAGATAAAACTTGAGTTTTTCCTTGAAGGGAAGCATTTTTCTTTGAACGCTAATGTGGTTAATGAGGATTTGAGAGAAAAAGTTCTCTGTTTTGGTGTTCAATTTGTTGATATTAAAGAAACAGAGCAGCAGGCAATTTTGCGATTTGTAAAGAAAGAGCAGAAGAAACTTGCGGAACTTTTTGTGAGAAATAGATAATGAAAGCTTTTTCCCTTTTTATAAAACAGAGAGATTTGATGATAAAGAGGGAAGAGTATAAACTTCGCCAGTTATTTGATCGGCTTGATAAAATTTCAAAAGATATAAAAACATTGAATCATACTTATGAAAGATTGAAAGAAGAAATGAAAAATTCAAAAAGTGCCGCTGAACTTTTTGAAAAAAATGCTTATTCCCACTATATTTTGAGCGAGATAGCCAGAAAAGAGGAAGAAAGAGTAAATTTGTTGAAGAATATAGATAATTTAAAAAAGAGACTTTCACGGTTGCACGGTGAAAAAAAGGCGGTTGAAAGGTTTATAATGAAGCTGGAAAGAGAGAAAAAAAGAGAAGAGTTGATTCAAGAAGGGAGACTTGCCGATGAGGTATTTAGCAGGCGTTTTAGCGATTCTTCTTTTAATAGTTAGTCCTGCATTTTCTCAGGAAGCCGAGAAGGTCGAACTTCAGAAGGAAATTAAACGTTTAACTGCTTTGAGAGATGAGGTCCAGAAACTTATTCAGAAAAATGAAGTAATACTAAAGAAAATTGAGGAAGAAAGGGAAAAATTAGCAGAGGAAAAAAAAGCATTTGAAAATGAGATAAAATCTGTTCAGAATGAACGTTATAAGCGTCTGGCAAAGATTTTTTCAAAGATGGATCCAGAGCTTGCCGGGCAGAAGATTTCTGCAATGGATAATATGACAGAGGCTGCTTATATTTTCTTGAACATGAAGGAAAGGTACGCTGGGCAGATTTTGAACTATGTTAGACCCGATAAAGTTAACGAAATTGTAAAAATAATGGCTGAAGTTAAGAGACAAAATGGCGGTTAATCTTTTTAAATAAAGTCCTGCCGTGTATAATTAATCCTGTTATTTCCATCCCGGAGAAGGTTCATGTTTAAATTTTCCGTTAAACGTATTCACTTTATTGGTATAGGTGGTATAGGAATTTCAGGGCTTGCATATCTTTTCAAAAAAGAAGGGTATGATGTAAGCGGTTCGGATATAAGGGAAAGTGAAACAACAAGATTCCTTGAGAAAGAAGGAATAAATGTTTACATAGGGCATCGAAAAGAAAATGTTAAAGATGCTGATGTTGTTATTTATACCTCAGCCGCAAAACGTTCCAATCCCGAAATAGTTGCAGCACTTGAGAAGGGTATTCCTGTTGTTCCAAGATGTGATGCTCTTTCGGAACTTATGCGATTCAAGGAGGGGATAGCTGTTGCTGGAACACACGGAAAAACGACGACAAGTTCTATGATTTCAAAAGTTTTTTATGATGATGGTTTTGATCCAACTATTTTGGTCGGAGGTAAACTCGACTTTCTCGGTTTCAGGAATGCGTATTACGGTAAAAGTGATATTATGATTGCAGAAACTGATGAAAGTGATGGAACTTTTTTAAAAATACTTCCATCTGTTAGTGTTATAACGAATATTGATACTGATCATCTTGATTTTTACAAAGATATAGAAACGATAAAACGTTCTTTTATTGAGTTTGCAAATAGAGTTTCTTTTTATGGAAAAGTTTTTCTCTGTGGTGAGTGTAGAAATGTCAGAGATATTTTTTCTAAAATTTACAAAAAGAAGCTGATTTATGGCTTTTCCAGGGATTTTGATCTCTGCGCTTGTAATGTAGTACAAGATGGACTCTCAATCCGTTTTGATGTTCTTTTTAAGGGAAAGTTTGAGGGAAACATTTTTCTTCCTGTTCCGGGTAAACATAATGTTTTAAATGCTCTTGCAGCTGTTGGTGTTTCTCTGGAGGCAGGCATACCGTTTACTAAGATAGCAGAAAGCCTTTCAACCTTTAAAAATGCCAAAAGAAGGGCAGAGATAAAAGGAGAAGAAGCAGGAGTTATTGTTATTGACGATTACGGCCATCATCCGACAGAGATAGAGAATACGTATAAAGGTATAAGGGAAGCTTATCCTGATAAAAAGGTGTTGGTTCTTTTCCAGCCTCACAGATATACAAGGACGAAACTTTTGTGGGATGAGTTTACACAGGTGTTAAGCGGGATAGACAACCTGTTCATAACCGATATCTATCCGGCAGGCGAGGAGCCGATAGATGATATTTCGGCAAAGAAGTTAGCCGATTTGTGTGGTGCCGTGTATGTTGGAGATGTGGAAAATGCTGTGTCTTCTATTCTGCCGCTTCTTGAACCTGATACTGTTCTCCTTACACTCGGCGCCGGAAATGTCTATCTTGCTGGTGAGAAAATTCTTCAGATTCTTAAAAAGAGTCGAGGGATATAGAACTTTTTCCGTTAAATGTTCTTTCATAAAGCTCTATAAATGCAACGATGGATAAGGGTATTGTTACGGTAAGACCTATTAGGAAGAATAGAGCTCCGATGGCGTTTATCAAGAAGATGACAAGTCCGAAAATGAAATATTGAAGCCAGTGTTTATGAACCGTTTTCCTGCTAGTTTCGAGTGCTTCCCATGGGGACAGTTTTTTATCTATCAAAAGATAAGGAGCAAATATATATCCTACTGAAAGGTAAATGCCCGGTATAATCAGTAACATAAAGGCTATTACAAGTATGATACTTTCAAGGACACTCATTATTACGTAATTTGTTCCAAGATTCATATCTTCAAACATTATAAACAGGTCTAAAATTTCGGCATTTCCTTCTCTCACGAGTTTTATCATGGTGTATATAAAACCACCACTTAGCAGAGTGTTGAATAAAAATCCTATTACTTCGCCGATAAGGGCAAGATGCAGGTTTCTCAAAATTGTGGTCAATATTTGAAGTGCGAAGAGGATAAGTAGGTAGATGCCCACGAATTTTATTATGACACCAAACCTTTTCTTTGTTACCTGCCACGATAGTTTTATAATTTCTAAGGTATTAATGTTTTTCATTCACAATTCTCCATTCAAGTTATTATTTTAAAATGATACCAAATTATTGTTAAGGGCGGTTTAAGTGGTAGAAGAAAAGATATTGAAAGCTATAGAGCTTCTTAGTAGTGTCATAAAAGGAAAGAGAAACGTAGTTGAGCTTGCCTTTGAAGCTTTACTTTCAGAAGGGCATTTGCTTATAGAAGATGTTCCTGGACTTGGTAAAACAACTCTTGCACTTGGGCTTGCTAAGATTTTAAATCTATCTTTTGGCAGGATTCAGTGTACGTCGGATCTTATGCCTGCAGATGTTGTTGGAGTTTCCGTTTTTAATCCTGCAACCAGGGAGTTTGAATTTAAGGAGGGTCCTGTTTTTAACAATGTAGTTCTGGTTGATGAGATAAACCGTGCAATGCCTAAAACGCAGAGTGCTCTTCTTGAGGCTATGGAAGAAAAGCAGATTACTGTTGACAGAGAGACTATAAAATTGCCTTCTCCGTTTTTTGTCATAGCAACGCAGAATCCTCTTGAACAGGCTGGAACGTTTCCTCTTCCAGAATCGCAACTTGATCGGTTTTCTGTGAAAACGTCGATGGGTTATCCCGATGTTTCTCTTGAAAGGGAACTCCTTCTTGAAGGAAGCGTAAAGGATGAGATAGAGAGGTTGCCTTCAGTTCTTACTGTTGATGATATAAAAAGGGCTGTGGAAGAGGTTAAAAAGATTTACCTTTCTGAAAAGATGGCAGATTACATTCTTTCTATTGCCTGGAAAACGAGAAAGAGCAAGTTTTTCCGTTACGGTCTTTCTGTTAGGGGTGTTCTTGTCCTTTCAAAGATTGCAAAGGCAAGAGCTTACCTTAAAGGAAGAGATTTTGTGATTCCTGAAGATGTTCTGGAAACATTTTTGTTTGTTGTTCCTCACAGACTTATTCCTTCTTACGAGTATGATGATATGAATAAACAGGAGGTTGTAAAATCTTTGGTAGAAGAGGTAGAACCGCCGGCTTGAAAGTTACAATAATCGGCTGGTTTTTCATATTTGCCACAATAGTTATCGGAGTGGCTGCGGTAAACACGGGAAACAATCTTCTTTACTTGATTGTTTCTTTCCTTCTTTCAGTAATGGCGATTTCGGGAACAGTCGGTAAAGCAAATCTTTCAGGGTTATCGATTAGTTTGATGCCTTTAGGTTCTGTTTTTGCAGGTGTGCAGTCTCCCTTTATTTTAAGGGTGTTAAACAGAAAAAGATTTTTCCCTTCATTTCTGATTTCCGTTGAAGTAAACGATAGTTCGGTAGCTATTTTAAGCATCATTTTACCAAAGGAAAGTTCTAAAAAGATTTTTTATCTTTCTTTTCCCGATAGAGGTAAGGTTAAGGATGTTTCTGTAAAGTTAATATCTCCTTTTCCTTTCAGATTTTTTTATCGCTGGAAGATTATCCACCCTGAATTTGAAGTTATCGTTTATCCTAAACCCTTAAAGTCTTCTTTGAGAGAGGTTGAGGTTTCTTCGGGAAGGAGAAAGCATCTGCAAGGTATAGGTAATGGAGAGTTTTTAAAGTTAAGGAATTATGTCCCGGGAGATGAGCCTAAACGTATACATTGGAAAGTCTCTGCCGGGAAAGGTGAGCTTTTCACAAAAGAATTTTCAGATACGGGAGATGTTCCTGTTGTTATAGATTTACAATCTCTTGCCGGTTCAACAGAAGAGAAACTTTCCAGAGCTACTTATTTGATTCTTCAGGCGTTTCGTTCAAAAGTTCCTGTTGGTATCAGGGCAGGTGATTTTTATATTCATCCGTCAACAGATGAGAGTGAAAAGAGGCGGATGCTGGAGTTTCTTGCCCTTTACGGGAAGGAAAAGCTATGAGGAAATTCAAGGTAAAGAGGATTGTTTTTATTCTTTCTTTTCTTGCAGCTCTGACAGGTGCTGCCGTGATTTTTCCTTTTGTTCCTTTTCCGGTTTCTGTTTTTTTCCTTCTGTCGTCTGGTTTCGCTGTGTGGCGGGAATTTAAGAGGTTAAGGGGCGATGTTATTGAAAGAAGAATTTTGAACGTTTTTGCCCTTACCGGTACGGTTCTTCTTCTTTCGAAAGTTAACCTTGAAAATCTTGTTATTCCGATAGCTTCGGTATTGATGTTTTTGCTTTCGATAAAGTTTATGGAGGATAAAAGACAGAGGGATTTTTATCAAATACTTGCCCTTTCCCTTTTTCAGTTTGCGGCTGGTTCTGTTTTCCTGTTTAGTATTAGATTTTTCTTCCTCTTTGTTCTGGAAGCCTTTTTGATTATTTCGGCTACGGTTCTCCTCTCTTTTCAGGCTTTAGAAGATGAGATATGCCTCTCTGCTAAGGAACTTGGTTATGTTTTTGGCTTTTCCATTATATTTTTTTCCGTTTCTCTTCCGTTGACACTCTTTTTCTTTTTTGTTCTTCCAAGGACAGAGAAGCCTCTGGTAGATGTTGGTATGAAATCCCGGGTAGGTGTTACTGGTTTTACCAACACGGTAGCTCCCGGACAGGTTGCTTCTATTCAGCAGATAGATGCCGTTTTCATGAGAGTGAAGACAGAGAGATTGCCTTTTAATCCTTATTTCAGAGCGATAACTTATGAGAAGTTTGTAAACGGGAGGTGGTTTCACGTTCCTTTAAACTCTGATAGAGAAATGCTTAAAGGAAGAACTATCATGGAAACAGTTATTCTGGAGCCTTACGGTTACAGGAACCTTCCTATGGTTGATGTGCCTTTGAGTATTGGTTTGAAAAATGTTCAGAAAGATGGCAGTTGTTTTTTCTTGAATAAACCTGTTACTAAACGGATAAAGTACAGTGGGGTTTCGGTTTTAATCGATGTTATAAAGGAGAAACTTTCAAAACGGGAGCAGAATTTTTATCTTCAGCTTCCTGAAATGCCTGAGATAAGAAAATTTGTCGACAATGTGTTTGGTAATTTTTCGAAAGCAGATATGCCAGAAGCACTTCAGGTGTTTTTTAGGAGAAATTTTAACTATACGCTGGAAAATTTACCTTCTTCGGTTGAGGACTTTTTATTGAAAGATCACAGGGGAAGTTGTGAGTATTTTGCCAGTGCTGCGGCTGTTATTTTCCGTTTGAAAGGGATTCCTGCCCGCCTTGTCGGAGGTTTTTACGGTGGTGAGTATAATCCTTATGGTGGTTATTACATCGTAAGGGATAAAAATGCTCATGTGTGGGTAGAGTATTACAAAAACGGAGGTTGGCATCGTTTTGAACCAACTTTTGGACAGATTGGAAGAAAAAAAGAAACAGAAGGTAGAAGACTGACGGTCATTGAAAGTGGTCGAATAAAGCTTCCGGAGAGAATAAGGCTTATCCTGGATGCATTGAATTATTACTGGATAAATTTCATTATTAATTATGATTTTTCGATGCAGATCCAGGTAGCAATGAAAATAAGAACAAAATTTCCCGAGATTTTTAGTTTAACGATGCCAAACAGTGTTTATATAAATAAAAATATTTTAATCTATATTTTTTCTTTGGGCTTAATGCTTTTAATTTTTGTTTTGTTTATAAAAACCAGAAAGACAGTGCTTGATGAGTTTTATGATTTAATGAGTCAAATGGGATATGAAAGGTTGAAAAATGAGCCTCTGGAAGTTTTTGTAAAGAGGATAGATGATGAAGATTTGAGGAAAAAGGCGGAAGAATTCGTCAAAATTTATGAGGAGAAGTTTTACAAGGACGAGCCGGTCTGTTGTGTTACACTTGAGAGATTGAGAAATATCCTTAAAGATTTAAAAGAAAATCATTTACATTGAATCCTATTTATAAAGTTGCATTAATATATACTGGATAATAGAATAATAATAAGGAGGTATTTATGGATGAACTTTTAAGAAGTATGGACTTTGATTTCTGGGCTTCAGGTAAGCATAAAATTTCTCCGGAGAAGTTTTTCGAGCTCTGGAAAGACGGAAAGGCAATTTTACTTGATGTAAGAGACAAGAAAGAAACGGAGCTTCTTTCGCTATCTTTCGGTATCAATATTCCTGTTCATGAGATTCCGGATAGACTTGATGAAATTCCGAAAGATAAAACGGTGTGTCTTTTCTGTGCCGGTAAGATAAAAGCTTCTATTGTTTATTTCTATTTACTCAATAAAGGATTTGATAGTGTGAAAATTCTGGCATCTACGATAGAGCAGTTTGCCAGTTTTATAAAACCGGGTTTTATTAAAAAACTGTTTTAAGGGAGAGGAGGAGTGAGAGAGTTTGCTGAAGCAATGAAAATTCTGGGAGAGCCAAACAGACTTCGTATCGTTAAGATGCTTCAAGAAAGGTCTGCTTATGTGTGTGAGATAGCTCAGGTTTTGGGTATTTCCATGGCTACTGTTTCGACACACCTTTCCGTTCTTAAACGGTTTCACATCGTTGAAGATAAGAGGGAGGGTGTAAAAATCCTCTATTCTCTTTCTTCACCGCCGAACAGGGATATAAAGAAACTCCTTGACTTTCTGAAGGAGATAGGTGAAAACTGGAAGGTAACCAAGGAAGATAGAAAGCATCTTCACTCAATAGAAAATGTTGACGAAGTCTGTTCTAAACAAAGGAATACAGAATCCTGATTTCTTCCGGCCATAGTGCCGGATCTATTGTTTCCAGAATAAGTGGGATGTTGTTGAATCTTTCATCTTGCATGATAAATTTGAATGGTTCGAACCCAAGGTTTCCCTTCCCGATTGAGTGGTGCCTGTCAACTCTGCTGGCAAATTTTGATTTTGCATCGTTAAGATGCATTCCTTTGAGATATTGAAATCCGATGATAGAGTTAAACTTTTCCATTGTCTCTTCGAATACCTCTTTAGTCCTTAAATCGTAACCTGCTGCAAAAAGGTGGCATGTGTCAAGACATACGCCTATCCTTGTTTTGTCTTCAACAAGATCAATTATTTCTGCCAGATGTTCAAATCTGTAACCAATATTGCTTCCCTGCCCTGCCGTGTTTTCCAAAACTAAAGTAATATTATTTGTTATTTCGAGAGTTCTGTTTATCGAATCTGCTATCAGTCTTATGCATTCTATTTCTGAGATCTGGCGCAGGTGGCTTCCCGGATGAAAATTCAGATATTTTAATCCAAGGATTTCGCATCTTTTTACTTCATCTATGAATGCGTTTAGAGATTTTTCTCTCTTCTCTTTTACTGGATGTCCTAAGTTTATTAAATAACTATCATGGGGAAGTACATGTTCCGTTTTTATTTCGGCTTTTGAAAGATTTTCCTTGAATTTCTGGACTTCTTCTTCGGGAATTGGTTTTGCCTTCCATTGTCTTTGATTTTTGGTGAATAAGGCAAAGGCTTTTGCGCCTATCTTCATGGCATTAAGCGGGGCATTTGAAACGCCACCTGCAGCACTTACATGAGCACCTATAAACTTCATATTTACTCCTTTTTAGCCGGACAGATATGTCTGAAATCGCACCATTTGCAATGGTTTGATGGAGATGGAATTAACTCAGAAAAACTTTTTCCAAAAAGCTCTTCTTCCACCATTTCTATGATGGGGACTAATTTAAGTTTAAAGTTAAGTATGTCGGTATCGGTAAAGATTTCTCTCTTTATGAAGCCGTATCTAACGTTGTGGACTTCCAGGGCAAGTTTTTTAAATTCTGGATATTTTGCTTTTGCTAAAAGTGCATACCAACGGAGTTGCGTTTTCATTCTTTTTGAGAAATCTCTGTTTCTGTTTGTTTTGTGATCTACGATGTAAAGGGTATCTTCCTGGGCAAAAACAAAGTCAAGCTTTCCTCTTATAAATGCTTCTTCTTCGTTGAATTTTGACGGCAGAAATTCTCTATTTATGCAAAGTTCGACTTCCGAATGAAAAAATTGGATTTTTCCGAGGCGTCTTAATTGGCCGTTCACATAGTTTAATATTTTAGGCATGAACGGCTTCACTTTTTCATAGTCAATGGAAGGTTCTTTCTGCTTGAACTGTTCGAAGAAATATTTGAGGATGTTATAATTGAGAGGTTTTTGTCTTTTAAAAATGGTATTTATTGCGTTTTCAAGTATGTAGTGAACACCGCTTCCAAGTATGAAAAAGTCTGCTCTTTCTGCAGGCTCCTGTTTCTCTACATAGGTCCAGTAAAAATCATAAGCGCATCTTTTGGCTTTTTGAACTTTTGAAAAAGACCAGGGCCTTAAATGTTTTATATCTATCCGCGTTTCGTTAATTTTGATTTTCATAAAAGCTATTTTATCATTTTACATTGGCTTGGTTAGCGGAAAATTGGAGTTGTTAAGGGTTATATTTAATAATAACTGGTATAGTAAACAAATTTTCGATTTCAGGGGGAAAAGATGGTTCGTTATCCGGCAGTTGCAGGGCAGTTTTATCCAGCATCTCCTGAAGATTTGAAAATGATGCTTGATTCAATGTGTGAGCCTGCACCTAAAGTTAAGGCAAAGGCAATAATAGTTCCTCATGCAGGATATATCTATTCAGGTCGCGTTGCAGGTGCTACGTATAGCAGGGTTGAAATTCCAGATTTAAATGTGCTTCTTGGCCCTAATCACACGGGGCTTGGTAGCAGAGTTTCTGTTTTTCCCGATGGAATCTGGGTAACTCCTTTTGGAGAGGTACCTGTTAGTAGTGAGGTTGCAGGGGAGCTCGCATCCCAGCCTCCTTACGAGCCTGATGTGAATGCCCATATATACGAGCACTCTCTTGAAGTACAAATTCCGTTTCTTCAGTATTGTTCAGGATTTAGGGATTCTCTTTCCATAGTACCGGTGGTTTTTAGCTTTATAAGTTATGAAGAGTGTGAGCGTGCCGGCAAAATCCTTGCCGATGTGATGGCAGATAGAGACGGTTTGATTGTGATAAGTTCTGACTTTTCCCATTATGTTACTCAGGAGAAAGCTAAAGAGATGGATAAGCTTGCAATAGATGCCATTTTGAGTCTTGACCCTTATGAACTTTATACAAGGGTGGTTACATACAATATTTCCATGTGCGGTGTTATTCCTGCAACGGTAGGCCTTGTGGCAGCCAAGCTTCTCGGTGCAACATCAGCTGAGCTTGTAATGTATAGGACTTCTGGTGATGTGACAGGTAATTACAGAGAGGTTGTCAGTTATGGTGGATTAATCATATATTAATGGTATAATCAATGCTCATACTCAAATTGAGAAGGAGAGGAACATTGGAGAATAAGGTAGATTATCAGGAGATAGCTGAGTTTTTAAAGGCACTTTCTCATCCTACAAGGTTGCAGATTGTTGAGTATCTTGCTGGTGGTGAGAAGTGTGTTAAAGAGATATGGGAGGAGCTTGGCATTCCTCAGCCTACTGCTTCTCAGCATATTAATGTTCTGAAAAATGCAGGAATTATCTGCTACAAGAAAGAAGGTGTGAGAACATGTTATAGGATTAAAGATGACAGAGTTATACAAATCTTACAAATACTTAAAGAGGAGGAATAGTTGGATGGCTAGAGAAATTCAAACAATCGAGGAATTTGAGAGGGAAGTTCTTTCATCTGATGTACCAGTTTTAGTAGACTTCTGGGCACCGTGGTGTGGTCCTTGTAGAATGCTTGCTCCTACCATAGAAGAGCTTGCCAATCAGTATAAAGGAAAAATTAAGGTATTTAAAGTTAACACTGATGATCTTCCTATGCTTGCTATGCAGTATGGAATTAGGGGTATTCCTACGGTTATGCTCTTTGTAAATGGAGAGCCCGCCGATGTTAAGGTGGGTCTTCAGCCGAAGGCTGTTTTTGAACAAACAATAGAAAGATTTATCGGGGAAGAGTAATGTTTGATACCCTTTGGGATGTTGTAATAGTAGGAGCCGGTCCTGCGGGACTGGCTTCTGCCATATATACAGGAAGAAGTAATTTAAATACGCTTGTCCTTGACAGTATGTTTCCCGGCGGGCAGCTACTTATAACCGAAATGATAGAGAACTATCCCGGTTTTCCTGAGCCGATGGCCGGTTTCGAACTTTCAGATAGGATGAAGAAGCAGGCGGAAAAATTTGGTGCTGTTATAAAGAGTGGATATTCTGTAAGTAAAGTTGATCTGGATGGTGATATCTTCGTTCTGAAACTTGAATCGGGTGGTGAATTAAAAGCAAAGACTGTTATATGGGCTGCCGGTTCTACTCCGAGAAAGCTTGGTGTTCCCGGAGAGGCAGAATTTTTGGGAAGAGGTGTTTCTTACTGTGCCGTGTGCGACGGTGCTCTGTTTAAAGGTAGGGATGTTGCCGTTGTTGGTGGTGGAGATTCTGCCCTTGAAGAGGCCCTCTATCTTACGAAATTTGCTAACAAGGTTTACCTAATTCATAGGAGAGATAAGTTTCGTGCTGTGCCTATTGTTCAGGAGAGAGTTAAGGCGAATGAAAAGATAGAACCAATTTTAAATAAAGTTGTAGAGTCTATAAACGGAGAACAGTTTGTCGAGTCACTTACCCTTAAAGATACTGTTACCGGGAAAAAGAGCGAGCAAAAGGTAGATGGCATTTTCATCTTTATAGGTAGTGAGCCTAATACGGCTCCCATAGCTCATCTGGTTGAGCTTGACGATAGAGGTTATATCCTTACCGATGATGAAATGAAAACGGCAACACCGGGACTTTTTGCAGCAGGTGATACGCGTAAAAAGCCTTTAAAGCAGGTAATTACGGCTGCTGCTGATGGAGCCGTTGCAGCTATGTCGGCATCAAAGTATTTAGAGGAGAAGGAATGAAAAGGAAAATAGCCATAAGCCTTTTTCTGGCTGCTGCATTCATAGGCGGATGCGGGCAGAATAAGACTGTTTCTCAGAAAAAGCCTGCCGTTCAAAAAGATTCGCAGGAATCTAAGAAGCCAAAGTGTGCGGTGGGTTATAACTTTGAGCTAACCACTGTAAACGGTAAAAAGATAAAACTTTCTGACTTTAAAGGGAAAGTGGTGGTTCTTCAGTTTTTCGGAACGTTCTGTCCTACGTGCAGGAGGGAGATCCCTGTCCTTAATAAACTTTATGAAGAGTATGGCGGTAAGGTTGTGGTGATCGGAATGAATACTGATTACGAAGGTAATCCTCCGCCGGCCTTGAAGCAGTTTGTTAAAGAAGAAGGTATTAAATATCCTGTGGTTGTTACTGATCAAAAAACATGGATGAACTATCCTGGATATTTTACTGGAAGTGATATAATTCCCCAGACGTTTTTTATAGATAAAAATGGGGATGTTTGCTACTATGGCGTCGGTTTTGCTCCTGGAGATGAAGCAAGATACAAGGCTGCCATAGATAAGCTACTGCACGGATGATAACGGTAAAAAAGGCGCAGCTTTACAAAACGGTTTTCAAGCCAGAGGACTTGCCAGATACGCCTTATAACGAGGTTGCCTTCGTTGGTCGTTCTAACGTGGGCAAATCTTCCCTTCTTAACACTGTTGTCAAAAATTATCGACTTGCGAAGGTGAGTTCGTTACCTGGGAAAACACGTTCCGTAAACTTTTACTTTATTAACGATAAATTTTTTGTAGTTGATCTTCCCGGTTATGGTTTTGCCAAACTTTCAAAGGCTGAGCAGCAGCGCTGGAAAAAGCTTATAGAGTCTTATTTAATCGATAGAGATAAATTAAAGGGTGTGTTTTTACTTATTGATGCAAAAGTAGGTCCTACTGAAAAAGATATTATAATGAGAGAATGGCTTGATTATTACGGGATTCCTTACTGTGTTGTGGCTACCAAAGTGGATAAGCTGAGAAAACAGTCTGAGAAAGCAACGCTTAAAAAAATGATAAGGCGGAAACTTGGAATAGATGAAGATATTCAAATAATTCCTTTTTCTGCAAAGACACGGGAAGGCAGGATTGAGATCCTGAAACAGATTGAACAGTTTTTGGAGCAGTAATGCTTTCGGAACTTTCAATTAAAAATTTCGCCACTATAGAAAAAGCCGATTTAATATTTGATACCGGTTTGAATGTTATTGTCGGTGAAACTGGAGCAGGAAAATCTCTTCTCCTTGGTGCAATAGGGTTCTTAAAGGGAGATAGATTAAAACTTCCTGTTTCTGATGAGGCGTTTGTTGAAGCTGTTTTCGAAAGGGATGATGATGAAATAATTGTTCGCCGTGAAGTTGTTAACGGCAGAAGTCGTTTTTTTCTTGATGGCAGACGGGTTCCTCAAAGTTTGGTAAAAGAGCAGATAGCTCCTTTTATAACGATTCAGTCTCAGCATGAATCGATAACTCTATTAAAGCCTTCCCGTCAGTTGAAAATAGTAGATCAGTTTGCTGAAAATATAGAACTTTTGAAAGAGTATAGAGCTGCTTATGATGTTTTTCAGGAAGCAAAGAGAAGGTTGGAATCTTTAAAAGAGAGTGTGGCAGAAAGGGAAAGGAAGATTGACATCCTTAAATTTCAGATAAATGAGCTTGAAAGTATCGAGTGGGGAGAGGAAATAGAAGCAGAACTTTCAAGGCTTGTAGAGATCCTTTCAAAGGCGGAGAAGATAAAAGAGGTGATAGCCCTTTCGCGAATGGAGCTTTACGAAGGTGAAGAATCTGCTTACAGCAAGGTAGGTAGAGTTTTAAGGGAGCTTGAAGAACTTGAATTAAGTGATTTGATGGAGGAGCTTTCAGACATTCATTACAGGATAGAAGGTTTTGTTTTTGAACTTGAAAAGAGACTTTCCATTCCTGAAACGGAAGAGTCTCTTGAAGAGATAGAAGATAGACTTTATGAAATGAGAAAGCTTAAAGAAAAATACGGGCCCTCGTGGGAAGATGTGGATGCTTTTTATAAAAAAGCTAAAAAAGAGCTTGAAGAGCTGGAAAATCTTGATATTGAGATAGAAACTGCTGAGAAAAACTACCTTGAAGCAAAAGCAAGAGTGGAAAATCTTGCCGAAAAGCTTACAAGGTCCAGGAAAGAAGCTGCCGGAAAACTTGAAAAGCGAATAAAAGAACATCTTGATAACCTTGAGCTTAAGCATGCTAAATTTAAGATAGCTTTTGAATCTACACCTCTTTCATCTACAGGTAAGGATAAAATTTCTTTTTTATTTACAGGTAATCCCTCCTTGCCTCTTCAGCCGATAGGTATTTCTATTTCTGGGGGAGAGCTTTCGAGATTGCTTCTTTCTATTCTTGCTGAAAGTGGAAAGACTTCTGGTGTTTTAGTTTTTGATGAGATAGATGCTGGTATGTCCGGGAAGGTTCTTTCCCGGGTAGCGGAGAAGCTGGCGAAAATTTCCCGTAACGTTCAGATTATTGCTGTTTCTCATTCTCCGGCAGTTGTTGCCGTGGCAGATGCAGTTTTCAAAGTTGTTAAATCGTCTGATGGTAGTATAAGTGTAAGTCGTTTAGAAGGAGAACAGGTTGAGCAGGAAATTGCAAGAATGATTGCAGGGGAAGTGACGGAGGGCTCTATTCAGGCTGCTCGTGAGCTTATGGAGCGGAAGCGTGAATATAATAAATGAAGGTGAAATGAAAACGTTTTTCTTTCTATCAATTCTCATCATCTACCTTCTGTCAGTGATACCGGCTCAGGAACTTCCTCCTACTAATGATAAGTTAAACCATATTGCAGCTTTCTCTTATCTCTCTTTTCGGTAGTGTACGATATTTTGTGTAAGCTTGAGAAATGGGATAACCTCCTGGGGAACACCCCACAAATACCAACCCCAGGAGGCAAAAATGGAACTACAGAAGATTTTACCAGACCTAGTTAAGGAAGTGGTAAAGCAAACCTTAGAGTCAATCATGACGGCTGAAAGAGAAGTGTTTCTTAAAGAACATGGAGGAACAAAGAACGGCTTTTACGTTAGAAACTTAGATACTGTTATCGGTAAGCTTGAAAATCTGAGAATTCCAAGAGATAGAGAGGGAAAATTCAGAACAAAGTTGATAGAACCTTATAGAAGAAGAGATATCAATCTTGAAGACTTAATACTTGGGATGTTTGCCTCTGGTATGAGTGCAAGAGCAGTAGCCCAGGCTCTTGAAAGCGTGTTTGAACTTAAATACTCACCCTCAACCATAAGCAAAATATCGCAGGTAACCTTAGAGGAAATA